>DATEGM010000233.1:0-2353 GCA_035280085.1 Terriglobales bacterium | reverse complement strand
TCACGTCGTGACGCGGCACGCGCGTTGCCGCAGCAGAAGCGCTGCTGGCGGTTGCCGGCTTGCTTGCGCTCGCGGAGCCGCCCGGTGCCACAGCCGCCATCTGGCTGAGCCCGTACTTCTCATACACGGCCCGTAACTGCTCCGGCTTCATATCCGGCTTGAAGCGCAGCGCGGTATTCGGCACTTCCAGAACGTTCTCGGCGGTAGCCACCGGAATGTTCACGTACGCGGTCATGCCCGGGAAAAGTTTCATCTGCGGGTTATCGAAGGCGATCACGGTGTCGTAGGTGACCACGTTCTGCACGGTGGTGGGGTTCAGGCGAATCTGTACCACCTTGCCCCGGAAGGTCTGGTTGGGATAAGCATCCACCGTAAACGTGGATTCCTGGCCCACCTTGATGTTGCCGACATCCGACTCGTCGGTCTGCGTGTCAACCTGCATCTTGGTGAGGTCCTGCGCGATGTTGAACAGCGTAGGAGCCTGCAGAGACGCGGCCACGGTCTGGCCCACATCCACGTTGCGGGCGACCACGATGCCGTCAATAGGCGAACGAATGATCGTGTAACCGAGATTGGTCTTGGCCACCTGCACGGCAGCCGCTTTCAGGTTGACTTGCGCCGCCGCCTGCTTCACCTGAGCCTCGGCTGCAACTACAGCCGCATCGTTGCTATCGGCGCTGGCCTTGGCCAGGTCAAATTGCTGCGCGCTCACCACGCCGTCCTTCACCAACGCCGCATTGCGGGCGTAATCCGCCTTGGTTTGTGCCGCAGCAGCCTGCGCCTTCTGCAGGTCAGCCTGGGCAGAAGCCTGAGTCGCCCGGGCATTTTGCAGGTCCGCTTCCGCTTGCAGCAGCGCTCCCTGGAACAGCGAGGGATCCAGTGCGGCAATCACTTCGCCTTTTTTCACGCGCGAGTTGAAGTCGGCGTTGAGCTTGGAAATCGTCCCTGAGACCTGTGACCCGACCTGCACCGTGGTCACCGCGTTGATGGTGCCGGTGGCCTGCACCACGTCATTGATGGTGCCGGTCTGCGCCTTGGCGGTGAAATACTGCGCCTGGTCCTTGCGCCCAAAGGTGAAGGCGGCCAGCAGAATCACCAGCCCGATCGCGGTCAGCGAGAGAAGCCATTTGTTCCTTATCAGCTTCATAATCGTCCTTCTTTCCCCTAACCATTTGATCCCTGGGCCTTCCCGCCTGGCGTAAAGAGTCAGTCACAGCGCGGTAAAGGTTTGTAAAGAACAGCCAGCCGGAAGCTATCCGGCCGGCTGCTCGTCTCATTACTGGCCTTGGGGCTGGCTCTGCGAGCCGCTCCCCAGCCACTTCTGCATGTGCTCCAGCCGGCGTTGCTCCATCTGGTCGAACTTGGTCCGCTGTTCAGGAGTGAGCAGGGTATAAATCTTGGACTGCAGCTCCTGCCGGGCCACGATCAGATTGGCCAGTGTCTGGCCTTGCTGGTTGGCGATGGTCTGCACCTTGGCCGCATCAAACTGCCCGTTCTGCGTGGCGGCCAGCATCTGCGCCCGCTGCGACGCCATCTGCTGCATCAGCCCCTTCAGGGCGGGACGCTGCGTGTCCACCAGCGACTTCACCTGCTGTTGCTGGGCGTCAGTCAAATCCAGCACCCGCGTCAGATGGGCGATTCGCCGGTTCAGAAAGTCACCGCGATGCCAGTGCCCGCCTTTGCCGGCCAAACTTTGGCCCACAGCCGCAATTCCAACCAGAACGAGGAGTGCAGCCAGGCCAACCACAATGCGCTTGCGATTCATTGAAAAACCTCCATAAGGGTCCTGCTAATCACGTAAACACGGCAGGCGGGCGGCAGGGGTAAAAAGTCGGTCAAACGGGGTAAATTTTTGTAAAGAAAGGCTTACACTTCTTTACATTGCGGGCACGCCTGCTTGATGTAGAACAGATATGAGGCCAATGGACCGCGTGCTGGTAGTGGACGATGACGTGGAGTTGTGCGACCTGGTGAAGGAGTTCCTCCAGCCGGAGGGTCTGCAGGTGGAAGCGGTGCACAACGGCAACCGCGGGCTGGAGCGGGCGCTTTCGGGAGAGCACGCCCTGGTGGTGCTCGACGTCATGCTGCCGGGCATGAACGGTCTCGACGTACTGCGCAAGCTGCGCGCTTCCTCCACGGTTCCGGTATTGCTGCTTACCGCACGCGGCCAGGACGTGGACCGAATCGTGGGCCTGGAACTGGGCGCTGATGATTATCTGCCTAAGCCTTTCAATCCCCGCGAACTGGTGGCGCGCATTCGCGCCATCCTGCGGCGCACGCGCGGGGAAGGCGCGGAAAAGCAAGCGCCGCAAACCAGCGTTCGCGTGGGCGATGTCGAGCTCAATCCCGCCAC
>DATEGM010000232.1:0-2958 GCA_035280085.1 Terriglobales bacterium | reverse complement strand
CTGCGCCAGGGCGATGGCTTTACCGAGCAGAAGTCGGAGCCCGCCCCCATTGACGAAACCAACCAGATCACCTTTCCGGTGGACCCCAACCTCAAGGCCAAGGCGGCGGAGGAAATCCGCCAGATTCACTCGGACCTGCCGCTGACCATGAACGATGCAGTGGCTGGATACATTAACTACTTCTCCACCCGCGGCCGGGGGGTGCTGGAGCGGGCGCTGACCCGCGCCGGCCTGTACAGCGACATGATCCGGCGGGTACTGAAAGAGGAAGGCGTACCCCAGGATCTGATTTACCTGGCGGAAGCGGAATCGGGCTTTCACCCCGTGGCTTTATCGCACGTGGGCGCCCGCGGGCTATGGCAGTTCATGGCCAGCCGGGCCCGAGGTTACGGTCTGGAGCGCAGCTGGTGGGTAGACGAGCGCCAGGATCCGGAGAAATCCACTCGCGCCGCCGCCCGCCATCTGAAAGATCTCTACAAGGAATTTGGCGACTGGTATCTGGCCATGGCCGCCTATAACTCCGGTCCGCTTACGGTGATGCAGGCGGTGCAGCGCACCGGTTATGCCGATTTCTGGGAACTTTACCGGCGCAACGTGTTGCCGGCCGAAACCCGCAACTACGTGCCGATCATTATCGCGGTGGCCATCATGGCCAAAAATCCAGCCCAATATGGACTGGATCAGATTGTTCCCGACAAGCCCATCCCGTCAGACACGGTGGCCATTAATTACCCGGTAGACCTCCGCCTGGTGGCGGAATGCGTGGACACTTCCGTGACAACGCTGCAGGAATTGAATCCCAGCCTGCTGCGCATGACGACGCCACGGGAGGGCAGCTTTGACCTGCACCTGCCGGCGGGCAGCACGGAAAAATTCCAGGCGGCGATTGCGGCCATTCCCCGTGACAAGCGGGTGTGGTGGCGCTACCACACGGTGACCGAAGGCGAAACGCTGGCCAGCGTGGCACGCAGCTATCACACGACTTCGCGTTCCATAGCGGAGGCCAACAGCCTGGACGGTAAAGAACTGGGAGCGGGCACGAAATTGATTATTCCAGTAGCGGCCGGGCGTTATGTGGAAGCGGTTGCGTACTCGCGCCGCCTCACCCGCTATCGCGTGCGCCGGGGCGATACTTTGACCTCCGTTGCAGAAGACTTTGGCGTTCCGGTAATCCGCCTGCGCCGCTGGAATCCCAGGATAGGGAACAAGTTGCGCCCCGGAACGGTGCTCTACCTGCACCGGCCGCTGGCGCCCGGAGAACGCGAGGTCGTTTCTGCTCACGGCCGCAGTAAGTACAAGCGCAGCAGCAAGTTACGCGCATCCGCCTCAGGGAATGACTCGAGCAACAAGAAGATTCTGCATAAAGTGCGGCAAGGCGAGACTCTCTACAGCATTGCCAACCAATACAACACCACGGTAGCGGCGCTGCGGCGCACAAATGGGAAGGTGGCGGCTAATCTGCGCGCCGGCGCTGTGCTGGTAATCCAGGAAAATCCCTAAAGAGGTTTCCATCTCTCACCACCGACGCAATCTCTCCTTAAGGTGTAATATGCGGGTGCAGCGCATCACGGTGTGTTGCGGAATCGCTATGCTATAATCGCGCGCCATTCGCGAAGGTGTTTTCGCGCGATGGCGGCGATGTGGTCCGGCAGTCTTGGTTAATTTCCTAGTAGACAGGAGTTGCCGTGCGGTGGCGGCAACTTTCGCAGCGGAGATCAGGAGGAGCCATGCGATTTTTGGATGATGAAACGCTGTACGGGCGGGACGATGATATGGACGAATTCGGCGACACCGGTTCTTATGGCGAGTCGCTGGAAGAAGATTACGAAGAAGAGGAAGAGGAAGAAGAAGAGCCGGTAAGCAGTTCGGGCGAAGCCCCGGCCATGCCGGCGATGACGCCGGAACCAGAGGAAACGAGGGTAGGAGGCGGCGGAGGCGGAGGGGCCAAGCGGTCGCCAGCCAAAAAGAAAGCACCGGCGCGCAAAGCGGCGACAAAGCGCCCGGCCGCACGCGCGAAGAAGGCCGGAGCCAAGAAGCGCGCCGGCAAAAAAGCGGCGGCCAAGCGGGGCGGCAGCCGCAGCCGGGGTAAGTCTTCGGCGCGCAAAGGCAAGGCAAAGCGCAAAAGCTCGCGCAAGCGCCGCTAATTCCGATTCTAACGTGGTGTTGAGCCGCGGGAACCGCCGCGGCTTTTTTCTTTTTGCGGCACTCTGAAGACAGCCCCCTCAAACCAAAACCGCGGAGGACGCAGAGATTTAATGGCGAATTATTGGGTTTTCTGCGCTCTTCGCGTCCTCCGCGGCGTAAACGATAGTCCGCAAGAGCTCTGTTACTTTTTGCGCTCCACGGCGGAGAGACAGCGGCCGTAGAGTTCCAGCAGGTGGGTGGCGTATTCCTCGGGCTTGGAAGCCACGCTGGAGCCGAAACCGGCGCCGGCCGAACCGGTCTTGCCGTAGCCGGTGGTCATGGCGATGAAGCGCATCATGTCGAGGGCAATATCCTCATTGCGCCGCGTACCCACAGGAATATTCACTGCTTCGTTCATGAATTCCTCCGCATAAGGTGTGGCGCTGAATCGGGCTCAGGATGGGGCCGCCTCACGCCAAAGTTCGATATTATCAGAGCAAACGCGGCTCGCGGGCGAGGCGCCCGCGCCACAAGAAGTAGTGGCAGCAGGCAAGATTCCCGCATCTGAAGGCCACTCGATTTCGTAATGAGTTAAGTGTGGGGACGGGGCTTCGCCCCGTCCGGGTGGGTGGAGACCCGCCTCCACAAGAGCCAGACAGGTTCCCCGGGTCCGCAATGTGCCGTATCTTCGGGGCTTGCGCTGACGTCAGATGTGTTTCACCATGAGCGTGGAGAACAGCTTTGGCCAGCATCGAAGAAAAAAAACTGAAACATCTTAACCGGCGCGAACTGCTGAAACTGGCGCCCCTGGTCGCGGTGGGGGCATTTGCGGTC
>DATEGM010000231.1:0-10049 GCA_035280085.1 Terriglobales bacterium | reverse complement strand
TGCGGTGGCTCCGGAAAAACTGCTGAACGCTGCCAGTGTCCATGCTCCAACGGACATGGCGCTCTGCTTTTTGAACACTCGCAGCATGTTCAGGAACCGCGCCGGCCGGCCGAGGTCAGCCACCAGGAGGCCGGTGGAAATCATCCCCCCGGCTGCCGCCACCAAACGTGCGTTCCGTCTTAATTCGGGGTCCCGGCCTACCCAGTTGGCCATTGCGCCAATTACCGCTGCCGAGCCTGCCGCCCCGCCCACGAAGAAGTACAGCGGCACTTCCCACTTCCACTGCGGCTTTTTGAGCAGGGGAATGCCGTAGTAGCCGGATTCCGGCGATGCCTTAGGGAACGGCGCTCCCGGCGGGCGCACGCCGGCGCCTTCCACCCGGCCGCGAGTCTCGGCTTGGCGCCGCAATTCGAGCAGTCGTGCTTCGCTGGAGTGCTGCGGGACGGGCTCCTGCCGCAAGGGTTCGGTGGTCATTGGCCGTATCTCCTGCTGCGGGATTGGCGACGGCGACCACCCTTGGGGCTGGCCAGAAATGCCACCAGCGACCCGGCCAAGAGGGCGGCCGAACCGAGCGCGGCCGCCCGCCAGCCTGCTTTCAAGTAGATGGTCGGCACTTCGGGTTGGGGCGGCAGGTTGTAAGTCTTAGGATCACCGCGGACGAGAAAGAAAGCGTGAATGCCCTCGACGCTGGTGTCTACGGGATCGTAGATTTGCGCGTCGTTCACGCCCCGGCCGTGGAGCTCTTTCATCCGCTCTTGGGCCACCAGCCGCAGTTCATTGATCTCTCCGAACTTGATGGATTCGGTCGGGCAAGCTTTGGCGCATGCCGGCTGCAGTCCCACTTTTTGACGGTCATAGCAGAAGGTGCACTTGAAGGCTCGTCCATCGGCGTCATTCTTCTGAATCACGCCGAAGGGGCACGAGACCACGCAGTACGAGCAGCCATTGCACACGTCCGGCTGCACGTACACGCCCCCGAACTCGGTGCGCACGATGGAGCCGGTGGGACACGCCTCCAGGCAGCCCGCCTGCTCGCAGTGCTTGCAGACATCGGAGGAAAAATTCCAGGAACTCACTTCACCCGCGGCTCCGCCGAAACCCGGCTGCGGCTCGCCTTCCGCAAACTTCACATGCCGCCAGGTGGAAGCGCCCACTGCGCCTGTGTTGTCGTAGGAGAAGCCGCTCCAGTTCAAACCGTCTTCCGCCACTCCGTTCCATTCCTTGCAGGCGACTTCGCAAGCTTTGCAGCCGATGCACAGGGTAGAGTCGGTCAGAAACGCTGTGGTCCGTGGCCCTGACCCGGGCAGGGGGAAATCAGGAATGTTTGCGCTCATGCCACCCTCCGCATCTGCTCCTGCAGCTCTTCGAGCGCCGCCTCGCCCTGCGGTCGCCGGCCCGGCTGGATGTTGCATACCAGGGCTTTGGTTTCCATGATGCGCACGTTGGGCTCCTCGGAAATTGCCAGCAGATCGTTGGTCACGTCGCCCTTCACCAGGCCCTTGTAGCCCCAGTGATAAGGGAGGCCAACCTGGTGAACAGTGCGCCCTTCCACCCACATCGGCTTCATGCGCGGGGTGATCATCACGCGAGCTTCGATGATGCCGCGCGGCGTGGTGATTGTGGCGAAACCGCCATGCTCCAGGCCGAGCTCCGCCGCTAGTTCCGGAGAAACTTCGGTGAACAGCTCCGGCTGGAGCTCCGCCAGGTGGGAAAGCGTGCGCGTCATTCCGCCGGCTGTGTGGTGCTCGGTGAGGCGGTAGGTGGTGAGCACGTAAGGGAAGCGCGCATCGCCGGGCGAGAAGGCATACGGATTCTCTGCCCGCTCTTTCTTCTTGGCCGGGGGATTGCTCGTATGCTCCGGATAGAGCGGGTTGCGGATGGGCGATTCCAGCGGCTCGTAATGCGTGGGCAGCGGCCCGTCTTTCAACCCGCTGCTTACCCATATCCAGCCCAGCCCGTCCGGATGCAGGATGAATGGCTTATCGCCCGGCAGCGCTTCCAGCCCCGTCTTATCCTTCAGGTCGCCAGGATCGCTGGGCGCCTTGCTCTTGGGGAAGTCCGGTGTGTCGGCACCTGTCCACTGCTTCTTCTGCTCATCCCACCACACCAGTTTCTTGCGCTCGCTCCAGGGCTTGCCGTCAGGATCGGCTGAGGCCCGGTTGTAGATGATGCGTGTGTCCTTAGGCCAGGCGAAGCCCCAACCATGTCCAAGCAGGCCTTTGGGTTCGCGCTTGTTGGCCTTGTTCTCGCCCGGATGGGGCATTACCCCGGAGTAAATCCAGCAGCCGCACGCGGTGGAGCCATCATTTCGGAGCCCGTCGAAATTCTCCAGCGGCTTGCGATCGGCTACGGTGTAGCCGTTGATCTCGGCCAGCACCTCCTCGACGTTCGGCTCGGCATGCTTGCCGTGTGTGGAATAGTCCCAGGTGAGGGCGCGCAGGCCGGCATCCCGCTCCCGCGAAGACCTGGCTGCTTTCGACTTCAGCCGCCGCCCCAGGTGGTACATGAACCAGGTCTCGCTGCGCGCGTCACCCGGCGGATCCACCGCTTTGTTATGCCACTGCAGCATGCGCTGCGTGTTGGTGAAGGTTCCGTCCTTCTCGCCCTGGCCGGCGGCCGGGAAAAGGAATATTTCGGTGGGGATTTTTTCCGGGCTGAGTTCGCCGCGCTCCACTTCCGGCGAGTCGTACCAGAATGACGCCGTTTCCGTCTCCACCATGTCGCGTACCACCAGCCACTTCAGCTTGGCGAGAGCCTTGCGCTCCAGGCGGCCGTTGGGGGCGCCCACCGCTGGATTTTGTCCCATGACGAACAGCCCTTCTACTTTGCCGTCCATCATTTCCAGCCAGTAGCCAAACTCAGAGTGGTCGCCGGTCACGCGTGGCAGCCAGTCGAAGCGCCAGTTGTTGTCCTCGCGCGCGGTGTCCCCATACCAAGCCTTCAGCAAGCTGATGATGTACTTGTCGAAATTGGCCCACAACCCCACCTTGCTGCTGTGCTTACTCACATACTGCTCGAAGCGGTGCGAGTCCGACTCGAAGTAGGGCATGGGCAAGTAGCCCGGCAGGATGTCATACAGCGTGGGTATGTCGGTGGAACCCTGGATGGAAGCGTGCCCGCGCAGCGCCAGAATGCCGCCTCCCGGCCGCCCGATATTGCCCAGCAGAAGTTGCAGAATGGCGGCCGCGCGGATGATCTGCACCCCGTTGGAGTGCTGCGTCCAGCCCACCGCGTAGCAGATGGCCGCCGTCTTTTCCGGCCCGGAAGCGTTAGCGAACGCCTCTGTCGCCTTCAGAAAGACGTCCTGCGGAATTCCGCAGTAGCGCTCGACCATCTCTGGCGTGTAACGGGCAAAATGCTTCTTCAGCAGCTGAAACACGCAGCGCGGGTTCTGCAGCGTGCGATCTTCGTGGTGCTCGCTTTCTTTGCCTACTTCACCACCGCGATCGTGCCCGTGGCCGCCGCCCGGGGTTCCCCGCAAAGCGTGACCGCCGCTGGACGCTGTGTGCGTGGCGCCGGTGTCTGCTCCCTTAATCTCCGAGCCCGCATACAGCCAGGACGCGGGGTCATACTCTTTCTCTTCTGCGTTAAAGCCCGAGAAGATGCCGCCCAGATCTTCAGTATCCTGGAACTTGTCGTTAATTATGACCGGTGCGTTGGTGTAATGGGTCACGTACTCGCGAAAATATTTTTCATTTTGCAGAACGTAGTTGATCAGGCCACCCAGAAATAGAATGTCGGTGCCCGCCCGCAGCGGCACCCAGATGTCCGCCATGGCGGAAGTACGCGTGAACCGCGGGTCCACATGGATGATCTTGGCTCCCCGCTCCCGCGCCTCAATGACCCACTGGAATCCGACGGGGTGGTTTTCCGCCATGGACGAGCCCATGATCAGAATGGCGTCCGCGTTGCCCAGGTCCTGCTGCGCGGTGGTGGCTCCGCCGCGCCCAAAAGAGGTGCCCAGACCGGGCACGGTGGAGCTATGTCATATTCGCGCCTGGTTGCTGATGCACACCATGCCCAGGCCGCCGCTGAACAGCTTTTTGATCAGGTAATTCTCCTCATTGTCCAGCGTAGCGCCGCCCAGGTGGCAAATGGCCTGGGTGTGCGCCACTATCTCGCCATCCTTTTTCTCAACGAAGGTGCGCTCGCGGCTTTCCCAGACCCGGTCAGCCACCATGTCCATGGCCGTCTCCAAGCCGAGTTCCTGCCATTGGCTGGAGTAGGGCGCGCGATAGCGCACCTTGGTCAGCCGGTCCGGGTGGGTGTGCAGTTCAAAGGTGTTCGCGCCCTTGGGGCAGAGATGCCCGCGTGAAATGGGCGAATCCGGGTCGCCCTCCACCGAAATCATTTTCCCGTCTTTGTGGAAGATCAGTTGCCCGCACCCAACGCCACAATAAGGGCAGATGGACCGCGTGGCCTTGGCGTCCTGAGTTTTAGGTGCCAGATTGCGCGTGTGCTCCGAGCAGGCCTCTGGTCCGGTGCCGTCGCCTCCGGTGCGAATTTGTTTGACCACCGGCCAGCGGTCGAGCAGATCTTTCAGCATGAATGCCCCCGACAGCAATGAAACCCTACGTTGTTAAAGAACCTTTGCTGTCGGGCTGGGTTGCCATCCAAACCTGCCGGAAGTAAAAAGCAGGTCCTTCGCTGCGCTCAGGATGGACAATTAATCTACGAATCACATCAGAAAGCGAGGGTTAACGGTGCCGAGCTATGTCACAAAAAAGGGTGGCCTCGCGGCCACCCCGTTCCGTCAGAGAGCTCTTACGCTCCCGCCAGTGTGAAGTTCACTGTAATGGTGGTATCAATTTCCACCGGCTGCCCGTTCAGCATGTAGGGCTTGTACTGCCATTGCTTCACGGCGTTGATGGCGGCCGCCGACAACATGGGGTGCCCGCTTACTACCTGCAGGCCCTGCACGTGGCCGTCTTTGCCGATTACTGCATGCAGCACCACTGTACCCTGAACGTGCGCCTGCTTGGCCAGCGGCGGATACTGGGGATCCACTTTGTGGGTTAGCAATCCTTGCGAGACGCCTTGTGAAACACGCACGCGCTTCAGTTCGACCTTCGGCACCGCGACGGGCGAATTAAGCACACCCCCCAGTACGCCGCCTACCTGTCCGCCGGCCACGCCTCCCGGTACTCCGCCCACTACCCCGCCCATCGCCGGGGGAGCATTGGAGGGCGGTGCGGCCGAGGCCATCTCCTGCGTCTTCACAATCTGCTTCGGAATCCTGGTCGGAGTGCGCAGCTCATTGGGATCGAGCTGTGCCTTTACCACCGGCTGCGCGTGTGCCGCCGCCGGAGCCGCGGCTGGGGGAGGTGGAGGGGGTGGTGGCGGAGGGGCCGCCAACGCCGTTACAAGTTGTTTGGCTGGCAGCGCCTCGACGAAAATTAAGGGGATCAGCACCAGGAAACTTACGATTGCAATCTGGATGATGAACGACACCGCCGTAGCCTTCCCACGGTTGGTCTTGATCCTGTTCGTTGATTCGATAAGGCTTTCCTCAAACACCGGCCCATCTCCTTTCAGGGTGCAGTTTGCCTTCGGCAGGGCTTCTGCAGGATCAGCTTTCCTGGTCCGTTAACTCAGAGCCACCCTCCCGCCAGGGAAACAAAAAGGTAAATCAGCGGCTATGTGTTTGGCTGGGCCCAGTTACGGGCCCTGGTTTTGGAAACAACTATTTTCTCTCCAGCCGCATACGGCAAACTACCTTGCCCGCACTCTCAAATTTGCTCGACTTCTTTAGATAGCCACCCCTAAGCGCAGGATGTATGTTCCGGGTACACTGGCCAGCCCTGCCCGGAAACCCGCGCCCGGCCTGCTCCTCCGAGTAGCTGCTGAACAGCGGCATCGCCGCCCGGCTTCAGGAGATAAAATGTGTCGAATGCGCAGTTGGCCCACGAGAGAAGACGCTGCCTGAGGAGCAAATCATGTCCACCATTTTCGAAGGGCCTGCCGCCATATCCGATTCTGCCCGCAGGCCTCTGGTCGCTGAGCAATGCGCCCTGGTCGTAGTGGACATCCAGGAAAAGCTTCTGCCGCCCATCTTCGAGCGGGAACGCCTTGTCCGCAACTCGCAGCTCCTGATCGGCCTCGCCAACATCCTGCGCCTTCCCACTCTGGTTACCACCCAATATTGCAAAGGTCTGGGCAACGTGGTTCCGGAAATTGCGGCGTTGATTCCGGGTGCCAAGCCCATGGACAAGCTGGAATTCTCCTGCTTTGGCAGCGAACAATTCACCGCCGCCCTGAAATCGCTGCCCGGCCGCCGTAACACAGTCCTGCTCTGCGGCATGGAAACTCATATCTGCGTGATGCAGACCACATTGGGCGCGCTGGAGCACGGCTACCATGTGCACGTCGCCTCTGACGCGGTCAGTTCCCGCACGGAGTGGAACTGGAAAATCGGCCTGCAGCGAATGCGGGACGCCGGCGCGGTGATCTCTTCCAGCGAGATGATAATGTATGAGCTGCTGCGCTCCTCCGGCAGTCCCGCCTTTAAGGAACTGCTCCCTTTTCTGAAATCCTGAATCCCATGCTGCGCGACCGAAATCTTATCCCGCTTTCGCATCAGCACCAGCACGCGCTCGCCTTATGTGTGCAAATTGACCGCTCACTCCAGGCCGGTACCGCGGATCTGGAAGCTCTGCAGGCGCAAATTCGCACCATGTTCAACCTGGAGATTCGCTGGCACTTCGCTGCCGAGGAGGAGGCGCTTTTCCCCGAGGCCGCAGCCTTTGCCGAACTCAAGCCGCTGGTAAATCAACTACTGGGGGAGCATGTGGGCCTGCGCGATTATTTTGCCAGGGCGGAGCGCCGCGAACTGGATGCCGCAACTCTGCGCGAGTTCGCTCAGTTCCTTTCCGCCCACATCCGTAGAGAAGAACGCGACCTGTTTGAAGCCTGCCAGCGCCTGTTCTCCGCGGAGAAGATTGGCTCTGTTGGCGCCGCCCTCGACGCCGCACTCCGTCGCACAACCTGATCTAATCTTTTCATCCATCTTTCTCACACCTATTTTCCATTCCATCCTTCTGAAATGTCATCCTGAGCGCAGCCGGCCGATTCGATCGCGAATCGGCCGACGGAGTCGAAGGACCCCTGTGATGTTCACTCAATCGCAATCGTGCCAGAGAGTTCTCTAGGGTCTTGTTTTGCATTGAGGTCCTTCGCTGCGCTCAGGATTTCGGCAGTGGGCTCGGACGCCCGCTAAACGCCTCAATTTTGACTCGGACGTGCGCCCTCGCTCAACATGACAGACGCGATATGGATGACGGGTCTCCCGCTGGCTCGGTGAGCGCGACGGAGGACCTATGCATTTGCGGATTTACTGAGGGTTTGGGCGATACACCCAACTGGGCTTCATCGCAGGGCGGGTGGTCTCGTTCCCCGCCGTTCCTGGCGACACATTGGCCTGAGCTACCGCCGCGGCCACCACGTCATGGCGAGGCGCCAACGAGCAGGCCGGGTCTGTAGAGGCGGCATCTCCGGCCAGCAGCAGCGCCTGGCAGCGGCAGCCACCGAAATCTTGAGCGCGCCGTTCGCAGCTGCGGCAAGGCTCCGTCATCCATTCTTCTCCGCGGAAGCGCTGGAAGGCTTCCGACTCCTCCCATATCCAGCGCAGGGGTCTGGCTGTAACGCTTTCGAAACGCATGCCCGGAATCACTCCCGCGGCATGGCAGGGCATAGCTTCGCCCGCAGGGTTGATCAGCATCAGCTTGCGTCCCCAGCCCCCCATGCAGGGCTTGGGATATTTTCCGTAATAGTCAGGCACGACGAAGTCAATGCGCATGCGGCCCTTCAACCGCTCCTGCGCCGTTTTGACCGTGGCCAGCGACTCCGAGAGTTGCCGCTCGCTGGGCAGGAGCGCGGCCCGATTTTCCAGAGCCCAGCCGTAGTACTGCACGTTGGCAATTTCCAGCTTGTCGGCCTCAAGCTCCTCTGCCAGTGAGATGATCTGCGGCAGCCGTTCCAGGTTCTGACGGTGTACCACCACATTCATGGTGAAAGCCACATTGTGCTGGCGAATACGCTTTGCCAGGGCCAGCTTGTGGGTGTGCGCGTGGGCGCCGGCGATTTCATCGGCTCCGCCCTCATTCACATCCTGAAAACTCAGTTGGATGTGGTCCACGCCCGCCTCCACCAGCGCCTGCAGTCGGTCTTCGTTCAGCCCAATGCCCGAAGTGATCAGATTGATGTAAAGCCCGGCCCGGCGCGCCGCCGCCACCAGTTCCACCAGGTCGGTGCGGGCCAGAGGCTCGCCCCCGGTGAAGTCGGCCTGCATCACGCCCAGCGCCGCGGCCTGGCGAAATATCTCGCTCCATTGTGCGGTCGTGAGTTCCGCCGCACGCGCCTGCATCTGCAAAGGATTGGAGCAGTACACGCAGTGCAGAGGGCAACGGTGCGTGAGTTCGGCAATGAGTGCCAGCGGCCCGGTCATTCGTAGTCCACAACCCGCCGCACCTGCAGATGTTCCAGAAACACAGCGGTTTCTTCAGCGACGCGCTCGGGTGCGGCGGAGGCGAATTCGCCCTGCAAAGCCCTCACAATCTCCGCGAAGGTGTGCTGGCCGTCGCACTGCCGCAGGATCTTCAGGCCCGGCGCATTCAGCCGCATGGCGCCTTCTGGCATGAGCAAGGTGGACTCCTGCCCCGCCTGCTCACTAATCCGGCACCCGCGGCCCAGGCGTGGGCGCGATGTTGGCGTGGGACGGCTCACTTCGCCTCCGGCAGCCGGAACGCGCCAGGAGGCGGCCAGCCCGGCTGCACATAAGCGAAGTACAGCGCGTCCAGTTGCGCCCACAAAATGTCACACTTGGCGCGCAGCGCTCGGCAGGCGAGTTCCTGCTGCTCGCGGCTTTCGGCGTGCCGTATCACCCAGTCAAGGGCAAAGCGTGCGTCGGCCGGGGCCTGCCACAGGCGCGCCTGGAAATAATCCAGACCGCCGCTCAGCCAGGGATAATGTTTGCGCAACGCGTCCATGCGCAGCGCGATCAGTGTGCCGGAGAACAACTCGGTGAGCGATGAGGCCACCGCCTCCAGAAACGAACGCTCGCTCACCAGGCGCAAATAGGCGTCTACCGCATACTTGGTGGCGGGCAGAACCTCTGCCGCGCCCTCCACACGCCCGCGCTCCAGTCCGGTGGCTTCCGCCAGCTTGATCCACTTCTCGATGCCGCCAATGCGGCCTTCTTCGCCGTCATGGTCCAGAATGCGCTTGCGCCAGGCGCGGCGAAATTCGGCGTCCTCGCTGCGCGCCAGGATGAGAGCGTCTTTGATCGGGATGCGGCTCTGGTAGTAGTAGCGGTTCAGCGCCCAGGCCTGTAATTGGCCGCGGGTAAGCTTGCCTTCGTGCATCAGCAGGTGGAAGGGATGGCGATGGTGATAGCGCTCTTCGCCGATCTGGCGCAGACGCGCGACCAACTCATCCTGGCTCAGCAAAGGCGCGGCAGCAGGGCTGCTCACAGCTCGAACTCCCATCCGTCTTCGGCGATTTCCCACCCAGCCTCGCGCGCCTGGCGGTGCTGCGCGCTTTCTTCATCCAGCATGGGATTGGTGTTGTTGAGGTGAATATATATTTTTCGCGGCCTTTGAAGCGAGACTAGCTGCTCCAGGCTGCCACCCGGCCCGCCTGCCGGCAGGTGGCCCATCTCGCGTGCCGTTAGCCCGCCGCCTCGTACCCGTTGCAATTCGTCGTCCGACCAGAAGGTGCCGTCCACAAACAGCAGGTCGCAATCCTCCATCGCCGCCCGCAATTCTTTGGTAATGGCCGGCAACGCGGGCGCAAAAACCATCTTTCTGCCCTGGGTTTCCAGCGCCAGCACTGCCTCATCTTTTGCCAGTTGTCCACGCTGGCTCTCGCTCACGTATGCCGGGTATGACCCCGGCAAAGCGATCGCGCGGCAGCAAACACACCCCCCGGGGCTTTTCAATTCGAACACGGCACCGGGACGGATCTCGGTCCAGGTCACCTGCCCCGGAATGCGCTCTAGCAGGCGGAAAAAGCTGTTGTCCTGGCTCACAATTTGTCGAATGGCGGCGGTGGAA
>DATEGM010000230.1:0-5251 GCA_035280085.1 Terriglobales bacterium | reverse complement strand
GAAGGCCAGGCGCTGGGAGCGGCCATCGAGTCGCAATACCCACAGGACGTTCTTAAGGACTTCTATGGGGCGCGGCTGGTGCTGCCCGTGTTTACCTGGGGCGAGGAAGTGAGAGGACCGGTACGTCCGCTGCTGCTGGTGTTGATGGCGGCCGTCGGCCTAGTGCTGCTGATCGCCTGCGCCAATGTGGCCACGCTGCTGGTCTCGCGGGCAGCGGCGCGTCAGCGGGAAATCGCGGTGCGCCGCGCGCTCGGCGCCACTCGTGCGCGCCTGCTGCGGCAACTTTTATCGGAGAGCCTGCTCCTGGCCCTGGCGGGAGGAGGACTGGGACTCCTGCTCGCCTTCTGGGGCAAGGGCGCGCTGCTGGCCCTGGCTCCCGCCGATATTCCCTTGCCGCAAAATGTTGGTTTTGGTCCCGGTGTGCTGCTTTTCGCCCTCGGCATCTCCTGCCTGACGGCGGTTCTGTTCGGGTTGGCCCCGGCCTGGTACACCGCGGGCGCGGACCCGCAGCAGTCTCTGCAGGAAGGCGGACGCAGCCGGTCCGCGGGCCGCGCGCGCCATCGTTTGCAGGGAACTTTTGTCGCCGTGGAATTCGGGCTCGCCCTTGTCCTTCTGATCGGGGCGGGGTTGCTCATCCGCAGCTTCGGCAAACTGCTGGGCATAGACTTGGGCTTCGAACCCAGCCACGTGCTCACCATGGAAATTCCGCTTCCCGCGCAGGCCTATCCGCAGGCGGCGCAAATCCGCAATTTCTATCAGCGGCTGTCCGACGAGGTTCCGAGTTTGCCGGGCGTGAAGCAGGCGGGAATAGCGGATGACTTGCCTTTGCAGGCCGCGGTCTTCCATACCCTGGAGCTCGAAGGGCGGCCGCTGGCAGGCAAGCCCCCGGCGGTGGCCGAGACTTGGGTATTGGGCAATTATTTTCAGACCATGCTCATTCCCCTGCGCGAAGGCCGGCTGTTTACCCCGCAGGACAAGGAGAATTCACGGCCGGTGGTCATCATCAGCCAGCGCATGGCTCAGCAATATTGGCCGGGGCAGGATCCCATCGGCAAGCGCCTCCGCCACGAAGAGAACCAGCCCTGGATCACCATCGTGGGCGTGGTGGGCGATGTGGACGACGGTCCCGTGGGCCGGCCCCGCCAGCCCCACATCTACATACCCTTCCTGCAGCTGAGCGACGCCCTCACCGCCGAAAACGTAACCGGTGTGGCCCGCTCTATGAATCTTGCGGTCCGTACAGCGGGAGATCCGGCAGCATTGGCCTCGTCGGTGGTGTCCCGGGTGCACTCTCTCGACCCCGATGTCGCGGTGGCTAACATTGCCGCCATGCCGCAAGTAGTCAGTTCCTCGCTGGCCGGGCCCAGGTTCAATACTTCCTTGCTGAGCCTGTTCGCGGGGTTCGCGCTCTTTTTGTCGGCCATTGGAATCTATGGGGTGCTGGCTTATGCCGTAAGCCAGCAGCGGCACGAAATCGGCATTCGCATGGCGCTGGGCGCGCGCCCGCGCCACGTGCTGCGCTTTGTGCTGGCCTGGGGAACGCGCCTGGCCTGCCTGGGTGCGGTATTTGGTATCGCCGCGGCGTTCGCGCTCACCCGCCTGATGAAGGGCCTGCTTTACGGCGTGGGCGCCACTGACCCTCTCACCTTTGCCGGAGTCACGCTGCTTCTCCTTGGCGTCGCCTTGCTCGCCTCCTACCTTCCCGCCCGTCGCGCCACCAAAGTGGATCCCATGGTCGCCCTGCGCTGCGAGTAAAGCCGAGTTAGTTTCCCGCGTGCATGCGCACTTCGAACACAGTAGGAAGCTGGTCTGACTCGTTCCGCACAAAGCTGCGCACCAGTTCAGTCCGAGAAAAATGGCCAAGGCTCAGCAGGCGAATGCATTCGTCGGTGGCGCAACTTTCCCAGGAAGCGCGCTTCCCCCAGGGAAAGCAACTTGCCTCGATGGCGCGCAGCGGCAGCTGCTCGCGCAACCCGGCTTCGATCTGCTGGCGAAGCCACCGCATATACTCGAGCTTCTGCGCGATGGCGAGCTTGGGATTTTCGCGAATCACAACGCCGGGGAAATCGGGAATATCGCGCCGCAAAGTGTGGATGTGCCCATGCCCTTCCACCAGAATCTCGATGTCGAGTTCCATCAGCCGCTCCAGACTGGCCAGCCACTTGCGGCTGTCCACATCCGGGTTGGGGGTGGCAAAGTAACTCCCCATGAGGCGTCGCCCGCCAGCAGCAGCTTCTCCTTCGCATCGTAGAGCACCACGTGGTCATCGCAATGGCCGGGCGTGAAAATGACCTGAAGACGCCCGCAGGCGGTCTCCAGCGTTTCGCCCATAATTTCGAACGGCGGCTTCAGGTCCGGCGGTTGGCCAATGATGGCGGCTCGCACCCAGGGCAGCTTCTTAAACGGCGTGAGAAAGTGGGCCGTCATCTCCGAAACGTGTAGGGGTGCGCCGGCAACGTCGGCCAGCCAGTTAAGATTGCCGATGTGCTCCTCATGCGCGTGGGTGGCAACCACCTTGGCAATTCTTGGTTTCAGTTGCCGGAGGTGGCGCGCCAGCGAGCGCCGCATTTTGGGGGAGCCGGGATCAACCGCGATTCCATCGTAGAGGACGGTTGTGAACAGTTCGCCGAACAGCAGAGGCACCGCGTTGGGCAGGGCTCCATTTAAAAAGAGAATCGTAAGTTTGCCGTCCAGCAACACCATACGCTTATGCCAGGTACGAACAAAAAGCCCTATCCTTTGTGCCGCCGCCTTCGCTCCCGCCCACACGACCAAGGGCAGGCGCAGGAGAAATCCCAACACATAGCATGACCAGAACGCGCCCAACCGAGCTTGGCGGCGCACCGATTCTGGGCGAGCGACGCGGCACGCGCCGCCACGGCATTTGCTGAGCAAATATCGGTTGGCGGCAACGAAGCCGTATAAAAGCCGCCCCAGGCCGCGAAATGGGAACACCTGCCCTATGACGCCCACTAGCCACGTGGCCGGGCACTGCCGTGCCAGGCAGGCGACCGCATCCCAGCCGACATAAACTCGCCCTGGCGGCGTGACCACATGCAACTGCCGCAGGCAGTCTTCCATGCTGAGGCGGCTGGCGAGCGCCGCCAGCGCTTCCGGGCTCAAGGGGACGCAGCTGGTACGGCGCTGGCGGTCCAGAATCCTCAACCACGACACGCCCGCCTGGCACACCTCGCATTGCCCATCGTAGAGGACGGTGTAGGCCGCTTTGGCAGCGCTGCTGGCCGCGTTCTCTGGCGCGATTCCCGTGAGTGAAGAAGGCGGCATCAGCGTTGTGCCCCATCTTAGGCCAGTTCTTAGGCGGCGAATAGCCGATTAACCGGCAGGAATCGTACTGGCAAAATGAGACTTGGATCACGCCGCTCCGTGACACAAGTCACAGCCGAATGTTTGCCGCTGCGGATAATAGAGCCAGATGTGAGGAGAGGAAACAATGAGAAAGCAAGCGTTGCTGCTGATGGGGGCTGTTCTGCTGGCCATGCTGGCGCCCGCCGCCGCTTTTGCCGCCGGCCAGGAGTCCGCCGTGGTTACCTTCCGCCGTCCCACGCTGTTTCACCATGTGGTTCTGCAGGGCACGTACGTGATTGTGCATGACGATGCCGCCATGGCGACCTCCGACCAGCCCTGCACGCATATCTACCTCTACGAGAATGGCAAAGCAGGCGAAGAGGTGGCGGCATTCCGTTGCCGCCCGGCCCAGGCGGTGAAGGTGGACCGCACTCGCTTCTGGACCCGCCCCAGCGGCGGCATGGAACGCGTGTTGCAGTTCCAGTTTGCCGGACAAACCGAGGCGCATCAGGTTTTGTAAGTTCCCCGCGTCAGTTTGCAATTGGGCCAGATCATCGGACTAGATAAATGAGAGAGCGGCACTGTGGGGTGCCGCTCTCTCATTGTTAGCTGAACCCAGGTGACTCGGTCGAGCAAAGCCGGTCAGCGCCGGGTTCTTCTCCGCGGCGAAATGTTGTGTCAATTCGCGCAAGCCCAGCATCCATATGCCAGCCCGAGTAAGGAGAGAGGTGCATGAACAAGCCGCCCCGCCGTTTTTCCGTGGTGACCATGGATGTTTTCTCGGCCAAACCCCTGGAAGGTAATCCCCTGGCCGTTTTCCCCGATGCGCGTGGCCTGAGCGATACGGAAATGCAGGCCATCGCCAAAGAGATGAACCTGTCGGAAACCACCTTCATTCTTCCCCGTGAGACGGCGCTGGAGCGTGAGCGCGGGGTGCAGGTCCGCATCTTCACCGTGAGCGAGGAGTTGCCCTTTGCCGGCCATCCTACTCTGGGCACGGCCTTCGTACTGCGCGGCGCCGGCGGAGCGGGGGAAGTAACGCTCGACCTGAAGGTAGGGAAGATTCCGGTGCGCTTTGAAGCTGGCAATGGCCAGCCCGTTTTTGGCGAAATGCGGCAGCGTGACCCTGAACTGGGCGAGGTACACGATCGGAAAGCGGTGGCAGCCGCGGCCGGGCTCAGCCCCGATCAGATCGCCGACGATGTGCCCATCCAGACCGTTTCCACCGGCGTCGCTTTCGTCATCGTTCCCCTGCGCTCCCTCGCCGCCATGCGCAATATGCGAGTGGACCTGCAGCGCGCGGCGGAATACCTGCAGCGCGGCGAGGGAAAATTTTTCTATTTTGTCTGCCGGGAAAAGGTGGACCCGTCGGCCCGCCTCCACGCCCGCATGTTTTTCTATAACGGCGAAGACCCGGCCACCGGCTCGGCAGCGGGCTGCGCTGCCGCCTGGATGGCCGCGTATGGCGTAGCCCTGTCCGGCGAGCGCGTGCTCATTGAGCAGGGAGTGGAAATGGGCCGGCCCAGCCGCATTTTTGTCCGCGCCGATAAGGATGGTAACCGGGTAGTCAATGTGCGTGTCGGTGGAAATGCGGTGGAAGTTTTGCGTGGTGAAGTTGTGCTGTGAAATGCAGCGCGAATTTTGTTCGCGCGGCAGAGAGTAAAATCGCGGATTTTTAATTTCCCGCGCGCGCGCGAAAAAAAATTTCTCTTTCACCCGCTATTGTCATCTCCGGCACTTTACAAGAATGGTTCCCGCCTTTAGGATTCATTTCACCCGCAACAGCCAGGTTAGCAGTTGACAACGATGTTCAGCCGGCCCGATGTTCTCCGTCAGCAATGACGCCGAGCGCCGATTCCGAATAGAGTTCAGACAGGATCATGAAGCCCAAACGGACCATTCTCTGCGTTGACGACAACGAACAGTCTCTCTCCATTCGCAAAGT
>DATEGM010000229.1:0-6981 GCA_035280085.1 Terriglobales bacterium | reverse complement strand
TCGCTCCTGGAGTCAGGGCTGGTTGGGTAAGGTGTTCAGATTGCCCGTCCCCTGCTTGTTCTCCAGGGTGGGGTACCCGCTTTGCGGAGTACCGTGAGTTCTGGATGCAGCTGCTCCAGAACTCTGCCCTGAATTGCTTGCCTTGGCGGTCCCTGCCGCGCGCGTAGACGTCCGCACGACTCGGCGATTGCCGGCGTGATGGCGGCGCTGATGCGTGCTGGTTTTCGAGCTCTGCTGTTGGCCGCCAGCATAAGGCGCGCCCGCCCACAAAGCCAATGCCAGAACTCCCACCGCCCATCGTTTACCCACTTTCGCCATAGTGGCCCTCCCCATATCTCTACCCTTTAGGAAGGAAGCCA
The DNA here is from genome assembly GCA_035280085.1 of Terriglobales bacterium. Taxonomy (GTDB): domain Bacteria; phylum Acidobacteriota; class Terriglobia; order Terriglobales; family Acidobacteriaceae; genus JAICWP01. The sequence continues at coordinate 6,622 of DATEGM010000229.1, read as the reverse complement.
GGACAGGAAAGGATGGACGCGGAGCGCGGGCAATTGAGAGTTCTGGAACCTGAACAGTAGTGTTGCTGTTTTCACGAAAGATGGCAACCGTGTGCCAGGCGCGCGGTTCTGACTATGTGGACTTCTACACCGTCATGACCCATCCTGATTCCAACCGATTCCCTGGATTCACAATCGTCCTGTTGATTTTGGGCTTTGTCGCTCTGGCACTCGCGCAAAACCCTCCGGGCGCCGGGAATGGGCAGTCCGCCAACGTCCTGAACCAGCTGCTTCAGGGAAAAGGGCGGCAGATGATTTCCCAGCCCGTCACCCTGTCCAATGTTGCGGTGCAAGACATCACGCAGGACGACATGGTGTGGGTGGGCACGAGTCGTGATAGCAGCGTGCTGGTGATCCTGCAGCCCTCGGTAAATCCCATGGACGCACGGGGCAATTCCAGGCCGATTTCGGCGGGCGACCAGGTACGCATTACCGGCCACGTGCTGCGCGCGCCCAGCGCACAAGTGCTGCGAGGCTGGGGGGTCTCGCCGGCGGAAGCAGCGCGGGTGCAGCGGCAGGGCGTGGTGGTACAGGCGGTAACCGTCCAGGTAATCGGGCAAAAGCGGTAAACCAAGCTCCATTGCGCTCACATAGGTCTTCAGGCCGACTCCCAAACTGTTCAAACCATTCAGTCTCGCGGATAACGCTTGCATCCTTCCCCGTTTCAGGGCATCCTATGTCTAGCGATTGAACGGAAACGGTCTAAACGCGTTCTGCCTGAAGCATTAACCTGCCGAAGCATTACCTGCCTTTAGTACTTTCTGGATTCAGCGCAAATTCACATTTGAGAGATAGCAACACAATGGAACAAGGTACGGTAAAGTGGTTCAACGATGCCAAGGGTTACGGATTCATCAGCCGGCAGAACGGCGAAGACGTGTTCGTGCACTTCTCGGCGATCCAGTCCAACGGATTTCGCAGCCTGCAGGAAGGCCAGCAGGTTCAGTTCAACGTGGTAAAGGGGCAGAAGGGCTGGCAGGCTGAGAACGTTCAAGTTCTCTAAATCTGGTATCCCAAGGAACAGGGCGGCTGCGGCCGCCCTTTCTTTTTGCACAGCTAATCCTGCCCGCGGGTGCGGGTATGATAGGCAAATCCCCCAGAACTCCACGCGAGGAGAACCATGCCCGGCCGGAAATCTGCCCACAAGCACAAGCTAGAGCACCGCGATTCCGTCAAAATCGTGCCCCTGCACGTTCCCGAGGACGTGCGCAGGCCGCTGGCTGCGGCGGCAGCGGGCCCGCAACTTACTTATCGCAACGGGCCGCTGATTACGGCTGCCGAGGTGTTTGTGATTTTCTGGGGTTCGGCCTGGCAGCACTCGCCGCAGAGCGGCCAGATTTCGCAGATCAACCAGTTTTTCGATTTTGTTCTGACCAGCGCGCTGATGGACCAGATGGCGGAGTATAGCGTTGCCGGGCAGGCTATCGGCCGCGGCAAGCGCACGGGAACGCTTACGGTCAGCAATCCGGATGTGCCTTCCACCGTTCAAGACAGCGACATTCAGCAATTCCTGCAGCAGCAGATTAGCGGCAGCTCTGGGGTGCCCCAGCCCGGTCCCAACGTCCTCTACTTTCTGTTCTTTCCGCCGGGAGTAAAGGTGGTGCAGGGCGGCAGCGCTTCGTGCCAGGCGTTCTGTGGTTATCACAACGATTTTGGCGGCGACACCTACTACGCCGTGATGCCCTACCCTAATTGCCAGGGCTGCACCGGAGGCATGAGCGTGTTCGACGCGCTTACCACAACTACTTCCCACGAACTGTGCGAGGCCATCACCGATCCCGTGCCCGGGCAGGGCTGGTACGACGATGCCAACGGGGAAATCGGCGACATCTGCGCCTGGAAAACTAAAAAGCTGGGCAAATACACGGTGCAGCTGGAGTGGTCGAATAAGGCGAACAGCTGCGTGTGAGAAAAGCAGCAGGTGGGACTTAGCACTTAGCATTTAGCCAGCCACGGGTGTTGCCGGACAAAAGTAGCGCAGGTTATCGCAGGATTCTCTCCACATACGCCGTCCGGCAAAACACGGCTCCGCCTCTGCATCGAAGAATTGATGGCGATTGGCACGCAGGTGGTCTGGTTGTTCGTGCTGGCGATTCCCGTCGCCTGTATTGCCTGGACGGTCACGCACGAGGAGGTTTTCCGCGAGCCGCGTGAGTATTGTGAGCGGCAAACCCAGCAAACTCGCGGCTATCTGCGCCGTAAATTCTTCTTCTTGTTCACCTGCGAATATTGCTTCAGCCACTACGTAGCCGCATTCTTTATCGGCATCACACGCTACAAGCTGCTTTACCAGGATTGGCGAGGGTACATCATCGGTGGCTTTGCCCTGGTCTGGGTGGCCAACCAGTACATGAGCCTCTACGGGCACCTGCGCCTGGATCTGAAGAAGGAACGTGTAGAGATCAGCAAGGAGCAAAAGGAAGTGGAGTTGCGCCAGGCGGAGGCGGAGCGGAAGCGGCGGGCGGCGTGAGCTGCAGAGCGTTGTAGAAATGCACAGGAACTGAAGCGGCGATGGAAAAAGCGCGGGGGGCCCTCGAGTCGCGCGCTCGGTTCGCGCTCGCTCGGGATGACAGAACAATTAGGGTGGCGATAACGCAACGCTAAAGCGCTGCGCCACCCAAAAACGGGGGGAGTCGAGACGGTAAGTAGCGCCGCGCTGCGCCAGCCAAAAGCGGGAGAGAGTCGAGGCGATAAGTAGCGCTTAAGTTCTGCGCCACTCAAAAGAGGGGGGAGTCGAGACGGTAAGTAGCGCCGCACTGCGCCAGCCAAAAGCGGGGGGAGTCGAGACGGTAAGTAGTGCTTAAGTTCTGCGCCACCCAAAAACGGGGGGAGTCGAGACGGTAAGTAGCGCCGCGCTGCGCCAGCCAAAAGCGGGAGGGAGTCGAGGCGATAAGTAGCGCTTAAGCCCTGCGCCACCCAAACCCTAGGCCTCGCAAGCGGGAAGAAGTTGCCGAGGCGCTGCCTACGGCCGTGTCTTCGCAATTTCCGGGGCGCCTTCCCGCGGGGGCGCTCCCAGGTGGTATTTGGTGAGCCCGTCGCGCAAAAACTCAAAGCCCTCATCTGGCGAATTGACGATACGGAAAAGGTCAACATCCTCGGGCGAGACGGTGCCGGCATCCACCATGGCATCGAAATTGATCACACGCCGCCAGTAATCACTGCCGTAGATGACCACCAGGATTTTCTTCGCCAGCTTCTCCGTCTGGGCCAGGGTTAGAATCTCGAACAGTTCGTCGAGCGTGCCAAACCCGCCGGGGAAAATGACCAGCGCCTTGGCCAGGTAGGCGAACCAGTACTTGCGCATGAAAAAGTAATGGAACTCGAAGTTGAGTTCCGGGCTGATATAGCGGTTGGGCATCTGTTCGTAGGGCAAGCGGATGTTGAGCCCGATGGTCTTGCCGCCGGCCTCGCGCGCCCCCTGATTAGCGGCTTCCATGATGCCGGGGCCGCCTCCGGTGGTGACCACGAACCGCTGGCGTTTGGCGGGAATCTGCAGCGACCATTGCGTCAGCAGGTAGGCCAGCCGGCGTGCGTCTTCGTAATAGCGCGCCATGTCCACGGCGGCATGCGCCCGCTTCAGCTTCACCTGCTCCTCCGGGGGCGCTGCTTGCCGCGAGCCGGGTTTTTCCAGAACAGTCAGCGAATGTTTGGCCTCCGAGAGGCTGTGGAAGCGGGCGGAGCCAAAAAACACCACCGTGTCCTGAATCTGTTCCCGCCGGAAGCGGGCCAGCGGTTCCGAGTACTCGGAAAGAATGCGGAGGACGCGCCCATCCGGGCTGTTCAGGAAGCGCTTGTTTTCGTAGGCCAGAGGAGCCGGGTAAAGGGTGGGTTCGCTAGCCAGGAAATCTTCACTGCTGGAATCCTTGTGACGGTCTGACTTGTTTCTCAAATCAATTCCCCCAACATTTCAGCACGATGGCAACAAAAGCCGCAGCCATAGCTGCAGCCCTGCCGACTGAGTCAAAATGAATGACAGAAAGCGCCGTAACGGGATGCAAGAGCGGTTGACTCAGTTGACCTTGGTTTCGCGATAGCACACCACTTCCCAGATGCCCAGCCAGATGTCAATCAGGCCCAGACCGCTGAATGCCCCGCGCACGAAGGGATTGGCTGCCCAAAAACGTACCGTCGGGTAACTCAGCAGCAGATTGTTCTCCGTCCATATGTGCGTCCAGGGAAGAACTACCAGGGCAATACCCAGTTCCAGGCAGATGAGGACAAAAACCAGCAATCCCAGGCGGCGGGCCCACAGCTGGCCGCCGGTGAGGCGATGATGCTGGGGCGACGGCGGCTCCTGTTCCGGCGCCACCGGGCCGCGAAACGACTCGCCTCCCGGCTTGCCGGCCTCATTGGCCAGGCGTCCCCAGTTCTGCCCAGCCACATCCGGATGCAAATCCACGCCGCTGTCTCCTCAGGTGGCATGCGGCGCGAAAAACCCCATCCGCGTCCCGGCACGCCTTCGATTATCCATTGATTTTACGACTTTAAGGCTTTGATGCGCTCGGCCACGTCGCGATAATCAATATTGGCGCCGTAGACCTCGAGGAAATGGCTTAGGGCCGCCTGTTTGTTTTCACAAGCTTCGTAAGCGGCGGCGAGTTCGTAGTGCAGAGCAACACGCGCTTCTTCGTCAATAGTGGGCAGTTTCAGCGCCTTTTCATACCAGCGGATAGCGGCCTGCGGGACTCCCTTTTCCAGGAAGGCCTGAGCCAGCCAGGTAAAGGCCTGCATAACGTGAGGAAAGGGCTGGCCCCGTTCCACGGCCTGGCAAACCTTCTGCAGTTCGCCAATGGATTCGTCGAGCAGACCCATCTCCTTGAAGGCCACGCCCAGGTTGTAATGAGTTTCAGGATCCTCGGCTTGGCCGGGGGCGCCATTCTCTTCCAGGCCCTCTTTAAATTCGGTGAAGATTTCTTCCAGCTCTGAATCAGCCTGGGCGGAAGCGGCACTCGACACTGGCGAAGCAGCGGCTGTGGCCATGGCCCGCACGGGCGTGCTCACGGTAGCGGAAGCGCCTGCGGCAGCGGCGGCGGCCATCCGGGCCGGCTGCGGGGCGCTGGCCGGAGCCTGCGGTCCCGCAAAACCGTCGCCCAGCGCCGACTCGAGATCAGAAACCATGTCGCCCAGAATGCCGTTGCCGGGTGCTGCCGGAGCCGCGGGCGCCACCGCCCGCGCCGCTTTGGGCTTGGCTTTCGTCTTCTGTGCCCGAGCCTTAAGCTGCTCACGAAAACCGCGCAGCTCGGGCACATCGGGATACTGCGCCTCGCACTTGGCGATGGCGGCTTCGGCTTCTTCCCAAAGCTCATGCTGCAGGTAAAACTTCACTTCCTCCACCAGGCTGGCGATCGCCTCCGCCCGCTCTCCGGCGCCTGCCGACTTGGCCACCGCTTCGGCAACTGGCGCCGATAGCGAGCTTTCCCACTCGCTGGAGATATCTATTTCCTGCTGACCACTCGCCTCCGCGCCGGCTGGTGGCGCCACCGGCGCCGCTGGCGAGGCCGACTCTCCCGCGCGTTGGGCGTACTTCTTGGCTGCTTCCTGGTACTGCAAAGCGGAATCGTGGAAGCCGGCCTTGAGATAAACCTCGTGGATTTTGCGGCAGCACTCTGCCGCCTCAGCCAGGCGTCCGGCACGCACGTAGAGCGCCGCCAGGCGCTGGTTGATGCGCAAATCGTTGGGCACTTTGGCCAGAGCCGCTTCCAGAGGTTCCACCGCTTTAGGGGCCAGATTGTAGGAAACGAACAGGTCGGTCTCAGTAACGAGCCGCTGCACCTCGGCCGCCATCTCCGCGCCATAGCCCTGGTCTAGTTCAGGAGCATTGATGTTCAGGTCTTCCACCGACAGCGGCACGGCGGTCTCACCGTGCCCGGTGTCGGGGCCCGCCTGCTGCACCAGCCGGTTGCACTTTTGAGTGTAAGCAGGATTGTTGGGGTCCAGGGCTGCGAGTTGCAGGTACAGATCGCGGGCGCGGCCCATGTCGCCTGATTGTTCCGCCAGGCCGGCCAAGATTTCCGCCACTTCCGCCAGGCGAACCTTGTCGTCCGCGCGCTCATAAAGCTGGCGCAGCAATTCCAGGGCGGCGACATTATCCCGGATGTGATCCAGGCAGGCGTGCAGATTGTCGAGCACGTGGCCGGACTCCGGGGTCAGCAGCTTCTCGGCATACTGATGATAAATGCGCAGCGCTTCCTCGTATTCGCCGGCCTTCATCAGGGCGTCGGCATAGTTGGAAAGCGGGCCGGCGTCCTGGGTAAGGGCGAACAATTTCTTTGCCTGAGCGCCCGCTTCCGCCGTCCTGCCGGCCTGCAGATACGCGCTGGCCAACCCACGCAATCCATCGGCATGCTGGTCCAGGTCGGGGACGTGCTCGAGGGTCTGAATGGCGGCTTCCACATCGCCCGCCTGCAAAGCCAAGGTGCCGCGCATGAGCAGGGCTTGCTTATCGGCCGGATCCAGTTGCAGCACGCGGGCCAGAACTTCTTCCGCTTCCGCCTTGCTGCCGCGCGCCTGCAGGCCCTCTGCTGTGCGCAACAGGATTTTGCGCGCCTCATCCCGGCGTTGCAACCGCACGTACACATCCGCC
>DATEGM010000228.1:0-7396 GCA_035280085.1 Terriglobales bacterium | reverse complement strand
ACGCCGCCTCGCGCGTTTCTGTGCATCCCGCCGTGCGCCAGTGGATGGTGGAACGCCAGCGCGAACTGGGCGCGGGTGGGGGCGTCATCATGGAGGGCCGTGATATTGGCACCAAGGTGTTCCCCAATGCCGAAGTCAAGGTTTTCCTCGACGCCCAGCCTGAAGTGCGCCAGGAACGCCGGCTTCTGCAACGCGCCGAGAAGGGCGCGCAGCCTGAGCGGCAACGCATTGCTGCGGAATTGCAGGAGCGCGACCGGCGCGACCGCACCCGCGCCGCCTCTCCCCTGATTCCTGCTGACGATGCGGTCATTATTGACTCCAGCCATATGTCCATTGATCAGGTGGTGGATAAGGTGGGGGAGTTGGTCAGGGCCAAATTGAGCGATTGAGTGATTGTGTAATCGGGTGATTGAGCAATTGAAATTCGCGCTCCAGCACAAAATTACCCAATTACACACTTACCCGATTTCTCAATCCCCATTATCCCACTCCCCATTACTTTCGGACCCTGTAACGCCCGCTTGATTTCCGCCATCATAGTCAAGTTGCCCCGATGGCCGATTTCACCCAGCTGGTGCCAGAATATGTTCGTACCCTGGCCGGTTACACGCCGGGCAAGCCCGTTCGCCAGGCGGAACAGGAGAGCGGCGTGAGCTGCATCAAGATGGCCTCCAACGAGAATCCCTCCGGCCCATCGCCGCGTGCCATTGACGCGATGCGCGCCGCCGCCGAACAGGCCCACTTCTATCCCGATAATGATGTGGTGGACCTGCGCTTAAAGCTGGCCGAGCGCTGCGAAGTAAAAGCTGAGCAGGTGCTGGTGACCGCCGGTTCCACGGAGTTGATCAACGACCTCGCGCGCATCCTGCTGCGGCCCGGCCTGAACGCCATTACCAGCCGCCTTTCGTTCATCATTTATCCCATTGCCACGCAGGCCAGCGGCGGAACGCTGATTCAGATCCCGATGCGAGATAACGGTTTTGATCTGGACGCCATTGCCGCCGCCGTTGACCAGAACACCCGGCTCATCTACCTGGCTAATCCCAATAACCCCACCGGAACGATGTTTGATGCGGCCGCTTTTGACCGCTTTCTGGAACGGATACCAGAAAACGTTATAGTGGCGCTGGATGAAGCCTACTGCGATTTCGCCACGCATTTTGCTGCCGCGCGCGGGGTGATTTATTCACGCGCCCTGGACTATGTGCGGGCGGGCCGGCAGAACCTGGTAGTGCTGCGCACCTTCTCCAAGGCGCACGGTTTGGCGGGGCTGCGCATTGGATATGGATTCGGTACCGCCGAGTTGATAGGCTACCTGGGCCGGGTGCGCACCACTTTCTCGGTTTCCTCAGTGGCACAATCCGCCGCTTTGGCCGCGCTCGATGACGAAGCCCACGTGCGCCGGGCATTGGAGAATAATGCCGCCGGCGCTGAGTTCCTCACGCAGGCTGTATCGGAGCTCGGCTATCGCGTGACCCCTACATGGGCAAATTTCATCTATATCGAACTCGGCGAGGAAGCCGCGCCCTTAGCCAAACGACTGCAGGAGCAAGGCGTCATTGTTCGCCCTCTGGCGCCCTGGGGCGCGCCCAATTCCATGCGGGTGACCATCGGTACGCCCGAGCAGAATGATTTTTTCGTTAGTGCCTTGCGGAAGGTGGCGTGGGTAGCAAACGTTCGGGGATAGCTTTCAGCTTTCAGCTTTCAGCTTTCAGCTTTCTGCTTTCTGCTTTCTGCTTTTAGGTTTTGGGCTTTAACTGACCACTGACCACTGGCAACTGACAACTGGTTTTAATCAGACCCCAGCATGGGCAGCCGCGCGGCGCCGTACAGACCGGCGTCGCTGCCCAGCAAGGCTCGCGTCACGATGGTTTTCCTTCCCATTGCCCTGGGCTGAACCTCGGCGGCGGCGCCCGTCCCCTTTTCTCTGGAGGGAAATGCGGGCACGCCTATGCTGGGCTGTCGTGCCTCCGGCGTGGGCGCGGTGGCGGCATACACCATCGAGCGCTTCTGCAGCTCTTCAAACATGTAGGGCGAGAACGCTTCCCAGGCGCTGGCCACTCCGCCGCCAATCACGTACATGGGCAGGTTCAAAGCATTGACCAGATCGCCCACCGCGATCCCCAGCGCTATCCCAACGCGGCGGAAGATGTCTCGCGCCGGCTCGTCGCCCTGGATAGCCAGGTTGTACACGATCTTGGCGCTGAACTCCGGGTCCGTTCCGGCGGCTCTTGCCAGCTGTGGCGCCAGCCCGGCGCTAATGGCTTCGCGGGCCATGCGCATCACGGCGCTGGCCGAAGCAAACTGCTCGATGCAGCCCAGATTGCCGCAATTGCAGCGCGGCCCGTCGGGATCCACCGTCATATGCCCGAATTCGCCGGCCATGCCGTTCATGCCGTGCCATATTCGCCCGTGCAGCACCAGGCCCCCGCCCACTCCCGTGCCCAGGGTCAAAATGCACATGTCGTTCACGTCGCGCGCGGCGCCAAGCCACTTCTCGCCCAGGGCGGCGGCATTGGCATCGTTTTCCAGTATGACCGGCGCCTGCAACCGGCGCTCAATCTCTTCCCGCACCGGATATTCCTCCCACCCGGGCAGGTTGGGCGATTCCCGCAGCAAGCCGGTCTCCATGTCAATAATCCCGGGCACGCCGATTCCGGCGCCCAGCATGGTGCGAGAGGCCTGAAATTTCGCGGTGAGCCCGCGGATGGCATCGCACATGTCGTTGATCACCTGGTCGCGCCCCAGGGCCACACGCGTGCCCGTCGTGACTTTTTCCAGCAGTGTGCCGGTCTCATCCACCGCCGCGATGCGCAGGTTGGTCCCGCCCAGATCCACACCAATAGCAAAGTTGGCCATAAGAGAAACGATTAGCCTATCACCGCGAAGGCGGTTTATGGAATGTGAGGGACAATTCGGTACTGTCCTAGATTAGGACAGTACCGACAACTCGCTGGTCGCTACTCGTTAGTCCTTCGTCGGCGGCTCTCGGCTGTCAGCGGTAGGCCACAAGACTCCCTGGTTTTCTGATTGCGGCCGGATTCCTCCAACAAAACCATCCTTCTCCAATTTTCATCCTGAGGCCCTTCCGGGCCGAAGGACCGGCTTTTCATTCCCACCAACTCATAGGCACCTGGAGATTGTCACTTCTGGCAGCGCGGGCAATAGTGGCTGCTCCTACCGGCGATGACCACGCGCTTTACGCTGGTGCGGCAAGTCAGGCATGGCTCTCCCTCGCGCCCATAGACGCGGTGTTCGAATTGGAAAAAGCCCTTCTCGCCTTCAGCATTCACGTAGTCCGAAACGGAAGAGCCGCCGGCGGCAATGGCGTGAGTGAGCACCTGCTGGACAGCGTCGTAGAGCTGCCGCAGTTCATCGCGGGTAAGCGATGCGGCACGCCGGCGCGGGCGCACTCCTGCGCGGAAGAGTGACTCGTCTGCATAAATGTTGCCCACGCCGCGCAGCAGATTCTGGTTCAGCAGCGCGCTCTTAATCGGTGTCTTGCGACTGTGAAACAGGTTGACGAAGATCTCAAACCCTACGTCCAGCGGCTCTATTCCGCCGGTCTCGAAGCCGTTGCGCGTATGCACTGCCAGCCGGCCAAAGCGCCGCGGATCAACGAACCGCAACTCCCTGCCGGAGGCGAGGTGGGCAATCAGATGTGTGTGCTTTTCGATTTCCTGGTCTGGCCTGGAAACCAGCAACTGCCCGGTCATCCCCAGGTGAACGATAAATTGTGCGCTATGCTTCCTGGCGCGCAGGACCTTGCCTGAAAGCTGCCGGTGCTTGCCTTTTGCGCGGGCTCTCTCCAGGTCCACCACAATGTGCTTGCCCATGCGGCGCACGGCAGCGATGCGGGCGTGGCGCAACGTGCGCTCGATTTCGGCCGCCGGCGACTTCAGCGGTTCGGGCTTAGAGCCCAGCCACACCGATTCAATGGTGTCTCCCAGCACGGTGCGCGCCAGGCTGCGTACTACGCTTTCGACTTCGGGAAGTTCAGGCATGAAACCTGTGGTCAGTGGTCAGTTGTCAGTGGCCAGACTCAGTGTACAACCTGGGCTACCGACCGTCAGCCGTGGACTAACAGCCGCGTTCCCGTCGACCATTCCCCTCGCCTTTGGTATGATTGCATGTACACACCCCGTTCGCCGAACCCCTGTAATCTGCAACGCACGAGTCCAAGGCGGCAAGGAGTGTGTGCGCCGAAGCATCGCGGCGCAGGCGCGTCTCAGAAGTTCAGGGCGGCCCATACCCGCAAAATCCTGCAGGGAGTTCATGGTGAAGCAGAGCCGGACCGCAGTAGTGGTTGGCGCGCAGTGGGGCGACGAAGGGAAAGGCAAGATCGTTGACGTCCTCTCCGACCATTATTCCGTCGTAGCCCGCTACGCCGGCGGGCATAACGCCGGCCATACCGTCATCATCAACGGCAAGAAGTTTGTGCTGCAACTGGTGCCTTGCGGCGTGCTGCGGCCCGGCTGCCGCGGCGTGATCGGCAACGGCGTGGTGCTCGACCCTATCGCCTTTCTCAAGGAAGTGGCGGGGCTGCGCCAGGCAGGCGTAAAGGTGGATGGCAATCTCTTCGTGAGCAATCGCGCGCACGTCATTTTGCCCTACCACCGCATGATCGAACTGGCCGCCGAAAATGCTCCCGGGCGAGTGAAGATCGGCACCACTTCGCGCGGCATCGGACCGGCCTACGAGGACAAGATGGGCCGCCGTGGACTGCGCGTGGCTGACCTGCTTGACGCCAAACTGCTGCGCACGCACATCGAGAACGCCTGCCGCGAGAAGAACATGATCGCGCACGCGCTCTTCAACTCCGAACCGCTCGACGCCGACAAGATGTACGAGGAGTACGCGCGCGCCGCCGAGCAGGTTGCGCCCTTTGTGGCCGACACCGCCGCCCTGCTCAATCAGGCGCTGGCTCAAGGCGAGTCCATTTTGTTCGAGGGCGCGCAAGGCACCATGCTCGACATTGACCACGGCACCTACCCCTTCGTGACCTCCTCCAGCGCCACTTCCGGCGGCGCGGTCACCGGCACAGGAGTGGCGCCCACCGCCATTGATATGGTCATTGGCGTGACCAAGGCTTATTGCACGCGCGTCGGGGAAGGTCCCTTCCCCAGCGAAATTCGCGACGACGTGGCCGACCAACTGCGCGCCCGCGGCAACGAATATGGCGCGGTCACCGGCCGCCCGCGCCGTTGCGGCTGGGTTGACCTGCCGCTGTTACGCTATGCCGTCATGATTAACGGCATATCCTGGCTGGTGGTCACTAAGCTCGACGTGCTGGATGAACTCGCTGAAATTCCGGTTTGTGTCGGCTACAAGATCAAGGGCAAGAAGACTTCCGAAATTCCAGCCCACGCCAGCGGCTATGACCGTATCGAAGCGGTGTATGAAAGCCTGCCCGGATGGCGCAAATCCACAAAGGAAATCAGCAGCTTTGAAAAGCTGCCGCCCAGGGCGCGCGACTATCTGGCGTTTCTGGAGAAGCAAACGGGCGCCCGCATCGGCATGATCTCTACCAGCCCGGAACGAGACCAGACCATGTTTGTGGACGACTTCTCCGCTCTGGTAGGCAGAAATGTGGCCGGCAGCGAGCGAGTCAGGCGCCGCACCCCGGCACGAGCCTGAGTTGCAGATGGTCAGCTTACGGTTGATAATTGCGACTCGACGTTCAAGTGCTAAGTATCAGGTACTATGCTCATCCTCATTGTCCATTTCACCGTCAAGCCCGGCGCCGAAAAGCAGACGCTGGAGATCATGCGTAAGATGGAAGAGCACACCCGCCGCGAGCCGGGAAATCGCATGTACGTAGGCCAGCAATCCGCGGAAAATCCACGCAGGTTCTGCTTCTACGAGCAATATCTGGACCAGGCCGCCCTTGACGCCCACCGCGCTGCCCCCTACTTCAAGCAATACGTCACGGATGGACTAGGGCCGCTCATTGAGAACATCACTCGCGAATTCTTCCGTCCCGTGGAAGAAATTTAGTTTTCCACAGGTGCCGTCCCCGGTTGGGCTCGTCCGTGTCTTTTAGGGGCAAGTGCGCCTGTACACGCGAAACCCTCAATTCAAATCCAAAGTTTTCGACAGGTTCTATTTGGGTAACGGAGCTGATAACACCGCCACTCCATACATCGGCAGCGTAACCGAGCTTCTGCTGCCGCCGTTCAGAACGTCCTGCATGGGGGCAGGCAGAGTTACCGTCTGCTGAGCTTTGGAGAAGTTCACCAGGATATAGACCACATCGTGAGCGCCGTAGCGTGGATCAACCTCCACACCCTCCGGCACCGGGCCCAGCGCCGGCTTCACCCCGCTGACGTCCGTCATCCACTTCGCGGCCGAGGCCATCAGGCGCTCAGACGGCCAGATCCCGATGTACGTAATGCGTCCTTTTCCTACTTTGCGGGTCACCGCGGCGGGCTGCCCGTCGAGCCATCCATTGCTCTTGCCGTAGCGTTCGAGCACCTCCACATCGGGGCTTTTGGCACTGAGCAATTCGGCCCAAAGCTGGCCCTCCCCTGAGCCCCAACTGCCCTCCACCGGCACGGGATTGAGCAGCGCGTAATACTGCTCGACGCGTCCGCCCAGCAGCGGAACCAGCGGCCCGGGCTGGCGTTCGGTCTGCAGGCCGTTGTCGTCATTCTTCATGCCCGAGCGCTGACCTAGCACCAGGTGCCCGCCCTGGCGCACATAAGCAATGAGATTCTGCGCCACTGCATCCGAGAGCACATTCAACCCCGGCGCGATTACGAGCTTGTAATGGCTGAGCGGCGCGGTGGGAGGAATGATGTCAATGGACTGGGTGATGGCGCGCAGGGGCGCGTAATAGCTGAGGATTTCCTTCACCGGGTCGAAATTTTTGTTGTGGCGCTGCCAATTGATGGCCCAGCGGCTGTCATAAGAATGCAGAATTGCCACTTGCGATTTGGGCGTGGTCCCAGCCAGCGCTGGAGCAGATTTGGCGAACTCGCGGCCAACCTGTTCCACTTCTGAATACAGAGGAACCGGCGTACCATCTGCTCCCACCAGCGTGCCGTGGTACTCCTCCTGCCCGTTGAGGGCGCTGCGCCATTGCCAATAGCTCACTGTGTCCGCTCCGTGGCCCACGTCGTGCCAAGCCATGGCGCGCACCTCGCCTTTGTCGAGCGAATTGTTGACCGGCGCCCAGTTGACGTTACCCGGCTGCGTTTCGATGACCCAGAAGTTCTTGCGCAGGAAGCCGCGGGTCAGATCGTGCGCCGCCCCATTGGACGTGGGATTCAGGTGTCCCTCGCCCACATAGTCGTCCCAGGCGGCGAGGTCCAGGTCCTGCGTGACGGTGTAATGATCGAAGCCGTCGTACCAGCCCATGGTATTGGTAGTGATGAACTGGCGGCGCTCGGCATTG
>DATEGM010000227.1:0-23169 GCA_035280085.1 Terriglobales bacterium | reverse complement strand
GCTTACCGGTTGGCTGAGAAGGGCTATAAGGTAGCGGTGATGGAAATGGGCCGGCGCTGGACGTCGCAAGGGCTGCCACGCACCAGCTGGTCCATTCATCGCTGGTTCTGGAGGCCCAAGCTCGGCCTGCGCGGCTTCTTTAATATGCGCCTGTTCCGGCATGCCACTATTTTTCACGGCTGCGCAGTGGGCGGTGGGTCCATCACCTATGCAGGAACTTTATTTGCGCCACCGGAGAGAGTTTGGGACCACGGTTCCTGGAAGGGTGTGGCTGACTGGAAAGTGGAAATGCCACGTCATTACGAAACTGCCGCGCGCATGCTGGGCGCCACCGAAAATACCATTCTCGGGCCCGCTGACTATCTGCTGCAGAAAACGGCCGAAGCAACCGGCTGTGGACACACCTTCAGCCCTACCAGAGTAGGCATCTTCCAAGCCGCGAGACAAGAACCCGGGCGCAGCATTCCCGACCCATTCTTCGGAGGGGAAGGCCCGGCTCGCAGCGCCTGCGTTGCCTGTGGCGGATGCATCATGGGCTGCCGTTACGGCGCCAAGAACACACTCGACCTCAACTACTTGTATCTGGCCGAAAAACACGACGTGCGAGTTCTTCCGGAAACGAGAGTGGTGGATGTGAAACCGCTTGCTGGATCCAGGGACGGCAGCGGCGGTTACGAGGTGCGTACCGTCACCTCTACGGCATGGATTCGGCGCCGCCCTCAGCGCTTCACCTGCTCGGGAGTGGTCTTTGCGGCGTCCTCGCTGGGCACCATGGAGCTGCTCTTTCGATTGCAGGAGAAAGGCTCACTGCCTGGCATCAGCTCGCAACTCGGCAAACATGTGCGCACCAACTCCGAATCGCTGATCGGGGCGCGCGTGCCGGGGTGTCGCGAAGATTTATCGCAGGGTATCGCCATTGGCTCCCGGGTCCACATTGACGAGCACACTCACATCGAAGCAGTCCGTTACCCAAGCGGCTCCGACACCATGTGTTTTCTCACCACACAGCTCACCGACGGACGTCCGGGGCCAGCGAGAATTGGTCTTTGGCTGAAGAACATCATCCGTGCTGGGTTGCGCCACCCGTTTCGCTCGTGGCGATTGTTTCAGCCCTTCGGGTGGGCGCGGGAATCTGTCATTCTGCTTTGCATGCAAGCGCTCGAGGGCCACATTGAAATGCGCTGGCAGCGACCCTGGTTCTGGCCTTTTCGCAAAGCACTGCTCAGTTGGGGTAACAAGGTGCCTACTTACATCCCGCGGGCCAACGATTTCGCTAAACGATTCGCCCAGATCGCCGGCGGAACCGCCATGAGCATGCTTCCGGAGATTGTTTTCGACATTCCTGGAACGGCACACTGCATCGGGGGTTGCGCGATTGCCGGCTCTGCCGAGGGGGGCGTGGTTGACTTCCGGCAACGCGTCTTCGGCTACAAAAATATGTACATCTGCGACGGATCAGTTATTGCGGCTAACCTCGGCGTCAACCCGAGCTTGACTATTACCGCGCTGGCCGAGCGGGCCATGAGCTTTATACCTTCAGCATCAGAAACGAAGTGGAACGATACCGCCGCCTAGTGCAGCATCACACTCCTTCGCTCGCTCCTTACAGGGGCTTGATGGAATGGCCGGAAATTGCATTCCGGCGGGCTCTTGAGCCGTGGCGTTGCCTTACCGCGCGATGCAGTCGTTGGTTGTGTCCACGCAGGATCATTCTCTGGTGTCGCGGGATGTTATACAGGCGCATCGAGAACTCTATCAGCAATCTGTCCATCACCTGGAAAGCATCCAATACGCTCCCCGGTTCGCTTCCGGTGATCATTCCGCCGCGCAATTTACGCCCTTTCCCGCCTCGCTGTCTCATGCTGATCTCTGCCATTTCTAAATACGGTAAGTAGTGTGTTCCCTGACAATACTGATAGCCGATTCAGGCCAGAAATGAAAATTCAAATAATCTATCACCTCGATAAGCATCACTGCTTTTCCCTAAGCACAAGAAAAGACGGCTCATACGATGCGAAGCCAGCGTTTATTTAATTAGAGCGATTAATTCTTTGAATCACATCAGGGCGTAGAATGCGTTGTCCATTACGGAATCAGTTGGGAATACGCAGCCAGCAACATATCCGTAGCTGGGCGAGGGTAAGGAGTAGGTGAAAGTAGGTAGAGTCTGCCAACAATGCGCGGGCCGTTCACTTATTACCTGCTTAGACTCCTTTTCTCCAATTGGAATCGCTGCCTTTCTTCAAGCGAATAGTCAGCGAACCGTCGGGGTTAGTTGGCTGATGACAGGCCCAGCGCACCGGGCGCCGCACTCCCTTAACTTCAATTTCCGCACGCAAGCGTATCTGCTGCCCGTCCATGCCCTGGGGAAGAATGATGGAAGCCTGCCGGACCTGGCCCGGCAGGGGCCGGCCTGCATCCAGATCGCCTCCCAGCTTAAGCCGCCCATCCAGGCTCTCGGCATAAATGCCCAGTATGCCCGGCACTCCCGCAACGCCATCGTTCGCGATGCCCAAAATCAGTTCCATAGAGCCATAGCGCTTGCGCTGCCAGATCCAGGCGGGCCGGAGGCGATAGCCAAGCCGCTGTTCCAATGCCTGCAGCGATTGGGGATACTTCTCGTAGTAGCGCCGTATGTTATCGGCCTCCGTCCACAGGCCAAAATAATTGGTGCCGATATCGAGGGCGTGGAAGCCCGCCACCTCGCGGTAGGGCCGGTCCATGGGACCACCGCTGTGACGTGGATAGTCGTCCGTGGACGAGGCCTCATCGTCATTCCCCATGAACGACAGAGCGGTAGCCGGCAGCTTGCGAAAGCAGGCCTGCTCCTCAGCCCTGTACTCCGGCAGAACATAATGGCGGTTTCCGCCATCTTCAATAACAGTGGCCAGCCAGCGGGGCCGGTGCCCCAATTCCTCGATCTGGATGGGTTCATCCATGATGAGACTGTCGGACCGCAGCCAGCAACCGGCGCGCACCGCCATATCCTGCACCTCGCGGTTGCCGACTTTACTGATATCCGGCTGCGTGTTCACCGCCAGCGGCGTCCGCTTCCAAGCGTCAATCTGCATTTGGGTCATGTGCACAAACGTTTTCTCAGCCGTGAGGTAATCGGGGAAGGGGCTGGGAATATCGTTGGTGTGGCCCTCGCCCCAGAAGCCATACATCATCAGGTCCATGTACTCCATGAGTGGGTCATTATCGAAACGGACGGCCAGGAGTTCATTGAGTTCGGCAAAGGCCTTCTGGAACTCTGGGGAATCGTAGCGCGGCTCATAGAAATCAAAATTTTCTTCGCGCTCCTTCGATTTGCGTCCAATGTTGGCGATGGGGACCTTGCCCCGCAGAAAATCCGGCATGGATAACTTTTGCGGTTGAATATTCGGGCTGGAGAGCTGAATGCGAAAAGCCACCCGCAGATTGTGGCGCCTGGCGGCATCTAAGGTGGCGGCCCAAACCGGAGACAGATTAAGCCGGCCGGGCTCTGACTGCACATCCCGCCAATCGCAGCGGATATACAACACGTCTACGAAAGGCAAGGTAGCCATTTTTTCCACGCTCTGTTCAAGCGTTTCCTGACCGCACATCACCCCCAGGGCTGGTCCGTTTTCCTCCCAGGTATAGCCGACCAGCCCCGTACCGAAATTCCGGACATGCTGGGTGGAAGGTTGGGCCGCGAATATGGTGAACCAGCCGTCGTCCTGCTCGATGCCAAAGGGGCCCTGGTCCAGACGGTTGGCCGGGCGCGGCCCGGGGCCAAAGTCATAGCCTTGCCACTGATGATCAGGTACGTCTGCCCACGCGCGTCCGGGTACAAACACGCTGGTTCCAGTCAGAACGGCGCCCATCTTGACGAAATCCCGACGTCTCATGCCGTAGTCCTCCCCGCTCCAAATGTTGTCTATGGGGTCTTTATAGCTGACTGAACTAATGGTTCAGGAGGCGTGCCGGCCGTTGGGACGCAGCGAAAGCGACCCATCGTCATTTAATTTCTGGTGACACGCCCAGCGCACCGGATAACGCATTCCCTTCACTTCAATTTCCGCCTTGAGCTTCAACCCCTGCCACTTGGCGCCTTGCGGGAGCACAAACTGTGCCTGGCGAATCTTTCCGGGCAGTGGGTAGCCTGCGTCTAAGCAGCCGCTGTGGAGAGGCTTTCCGTCTTCGCTCTCCACGGTCACCCGCAGCACGCCGGGAACGGCGGCAATGCCGTCATTGGCGAAACCTACGATTAGCCCAACATAGCCGTTGTCCTCATAGCTCCAGATCATCGAGGGCCGCACCCGGTATCCAATCCGCCGGTTGATTCGGTCGAACCAGGCGGGAAATGCGTGGTAATAGGCCATCAGGTTGGCCGCGCTGATGTCGTGAAAGTTCCACAGCGACCAGTAATTCGCTCCTACATCCATCACGTGCGCGATGATGTCGTCCGTGGGCGATATGCCTTCCTGCAGCGGCAGAGTGTTCGGAGGCTTGCCGGGATAACCCTGCTCAATGATCACCGCAACCCACGGCGGACGATTGCTCAGCGCCTCGATTTGCTCGTTCTCAATAAAAATGGTGTCGCTGCGAACCCAGTTGTTGCTGCGCACGGTGCGGTCCAGGACCTCTGAGTTGCCTACCCGGCTGTAGTCAGGCTGGGTATTGGTGACCAGCGGCGTTTTGGTGAAGTGCTCCTGCTGGACTTCCCACATCTTGATCCAGGTGCGCTCCGCGGTCTGGTAATCCGGAAACGGATTGTTGCGGAAGGGCCAGGTGTGCCCCTCGCCCCAAAACCCATATATGAAGGTGTCAATGAATTCGATGGAGGGATTGCCGTTGAATTCCGCCGCCATCGCCGCGATCAGATCCTTGAAGGCCTGCTGAAAGAAAGGATGGTCGTACCGGGGCTGATAGCGCGAAAAAGGGTTCTGCAGGAAGCGTTCGCCTTGCGCAGCCGATTCCTTTGGGTCCATAACCAGGTCAACTGTGGGCACCTTCTGCAGAACGAAATCTGGGAGCGCGGGCGCGTGGCGATAGTCGGGTGCGCTCATCTGAACACGCAGGCCAATCTGTTTGCCGTCCTTGTTGGCGAGATCGAAAACCAGTTTCAGATAATCGGGCAACTGAAGGCGGCCGGGCTGAGGCTGAATTTCGCGCCAGGTTGGGCGAATGTAAAGCTTCTGCCCGAGTGGGAATCGGACCAGGTCCTCAATGGCTTGCGGAATGTTGTCGGATTTGATCTCTTCGGTTCCCATGTCTGCGGTTATGTAGGTAACGAGTCCCTTGCCAAAGCCTGGCACCACGTCTTCTGAGGGCGTGGTGGTCATGACCACTTCGTCGGTGGGAATTACGGCATCCGGCGGGTATTGCGGGAAGGGGCCTTGATTCAGGCGGTTGCTGACAGGCGGACCAGAGCCGAAATCGTATTTGCCCCAGTTATGGGCCGGCACCAGAGCGTGCGCGCTCCTCTCACCTAGTTCCATGGCGGCGGCAAGCGCGACACTACTTTTCAGGAACTCTCTGCGGCGCATGAGAGCTGCTCCCCCTCGTGTTCAGAACTAGAAGTGCAACTTCAATGCGAACTGGATCTGCCGCTGCGGTATGACTGTAGACGTGATCACGCCGGCGGCTCCGGGCCCATCGGTAATGAAGTTGTCCGGCTGAGAAAATACGGCATGGTTGAAGGCGTTGAAAAACTCGGCACGAAACTCTAGGTTGACTCGTTCCGTCAGGTCAAAGAATTTGCGCGCCGACAGGTCCGCGGTCGTTGCTCCTGGTCCTTCCAGTATGTTCTTCCCGGCGTTACCGAAGCATCCGCTAGGGCAGTTAGGAACCGGAAAGTCATTTATGTTGAACCATAGGTTGGGACTGCGATGGGGGAGTGAGCCGTTGCCGATCTGATTGGAGCGTTGCAGCCCGGGGGATCCGGTGTTGCTGGGGTCAAATCCGATTGCCGGCGAGAAGGGGAATCCGGAACGAATCGTGATAATTCCTCCCACGTGCCATCCACCTAATATCGCGTCCGCTACGCCGCCGCGATTGAGGAATCGCTGACCTTTTCCTACCGGCAACTGGTAGTCAATGCTATTGACCCACCGCTTGCGGTTATCAAAGTCCGCCAGGCCCTTCTCGGCCTTGATGTTGTAGCTGTCTTGCGGCCAGGGGGAATTGCAGCAGATTTCTGGCTGATCGTTGATAGCTTTGCTAAAAGTAAACGCACTCAGGAAGTAGAGGCCATGGCTGGTCCGCTTTTCCGCCTTGAGCTGGAACGCGTGATAAGTGGAATTCCCGTTATTGGTGATTGACGTGAAGGTTCCATATTGGGGATAGGGCGCCAACGCCTGATTGAACGTCGGCTGGGGGGTGGGAATCTGATTGAAATCTCGAAGAACCTGCAGGTGAGTACCCTTCGTTCCCACGTACGCCGGGCTGATCACAATCTGCCCCGGCAGTTGATACTCGAGATTGACATTCCACTGGTCATAGACCGGGGTTTGCGGGTTAAAGTCCTGGCTGGTCACGCCGGCCAAGGGTGCATTCAGGGGATTGAGGGGCGGGAATCCCGTTGCCAGGGTCACTTGCGATGGCGTTATTCCGTCGCTGTTAAATGTAGGCTCGTAAAAAAATGGGAGATTGTAGTCAAGTTGCAGCGGATCACCGGTGCGAATCTCGTAAAACACAAAGAACCGGCCGTATCCCGCCCGTAGCACCAGCGGTTTAGATGAAAACGGGGTGTAAGCTAACCCAACCCGCGGCGCAAAGTTGTCTTTGTGGGGCGTAGCCAGTTTTTCCGGATAACCAGCAGTGCCGGCGGGAACGATGATCCCCTTGCTGTAGTCGAAATTGCTCATCTTGTTGTGAGCCTCATAAAGCGGCGTGGCGTAGTCGTAGCGGAGGCCGAGGTCGAGCGTCAGCTGGGATGTGGCTTTGTACGTATCCTGAACGAACGCCCCGTAGGTGTGCTGGCGATTGCCGAAGTACGTCACCGTGGAAATCACGGATGTGACGGGCAGCCCCAGTAGCATGTCCGCGAGGCCGTTGCCGCTGCCATCTGCTATAGAACCTGCATCGGAGGTGAACTGGCCGCTGAACGATAGGTTCCCGCGTGGCTGGCCTATTTGCAGCAGATTGAACTGATCAAAACGGAACTGCGGGCCCACTTTGATCAAATGTTTCCCGTGCACAAAGCTTAGCGTGTCGTTGAACTGAATGGCCTGGCTGGTGCTGCGGGTGGGCGTAAACGTCGGCTCACCGAGTCCGTGGTACGCACTGGGAGCGAACCAAGTCAGACCGTTGATCAAAGAATTGTTAGGGGTGCCGGGTACCAGCAGGTCGGGAGGTGGGTAATGCTGTCCATAAGAAGGAGAGTTGGAGATGTAGTGAACACGGTTGAATCCAACGCGCAATGCGTTTACGACGTTGGGGCTAATGGTATCCGTTAAGCCGAGGACCAAACCCTGCGTATTGAGGGGCCGATTACCAGTGTTGTAACTTCCCCCGTCGGCGATTCCGGGAAACACCGGTGCCTGGAAGCGCGTGTCCTTAATCAGTGAGAATCTTTCGAACAGTTGGATCTTACTGGTGATGTTCTGGTCGGCTCGCGCGTCCATCTGATCAATTTGGTCGTTACCTGGTGAATTCACCTGGTAGTTGTTAGCGAAAGCGCCCGGCACGTTGGGCAACGGATACAGAGCAGCGTAATTCAGACCAACGCTGTTCATCTCGGCCGGGGGGATAATGTTGGCCTGCCCGGGGATGGGTAGTCCGGTTACGGTATTGAAGCCAAAGCCATCGCGCACCGTCGAACCATTTACTGCGCGAGTTGTGGCGGGATTGAAGATTTCATTGGTGAACACCGGGCGACCGAGGGCGTCCACGCAGGGCGAAGTGCCGCTTGCCCCGCAGGTCATGGACTGGGTGCCCAGAATATCGCTGAAATTTCCGGTCCGCTCGGCGGCGGTGGGAATGGTGGCAAAGTCCGTCCTCGCCGAATGAATTCGAGTGCCTTCATAATCCACGAAGAAGAATGCCTTGTCTTTCCTGATGGGTCCGCCCAGGGTGCCTCCAAACTGATTCTGCTTGTAGGGCGCTTTGGGCTGGTCCGGCGACTCAAACCATCCGCGGGCGTCAAAGGCGTCATTGCGCAGAAACTCCCAGGCTTCGCCGTGAAAACTGTTCGTACCTGACTTGGTGGTGGCATTAATCACGGCGCCGCCGCTGCGTCCGAATTCCGGAGAATAGTTCGAAGTCTGAATTTTGAATTCCGCAATCGCGTCCACGCTGCTCAATACCGAAACATCGCCGTTATCATTGGAGTTGTTGTCAATACCGTCGAGGATGAAGTTGTTCTGATCGCCCCGGGTCCCATTCACCGCGAAGCTTCCACCCGTATTGCCGTTGGTTGGCGCGCTGCCGCCGTTGACCGGGCCTTCTATGACTTTGGCGACGCCTGAGCTCAGCTCTGCGAGATCCGTGTAGCGGCGGCCATTCAGGGGTAGTTGCTCCACTTGCTGGGCGGCGACCACATCGCCCAGCGACGCTGACTCTGTCTCCAGTTGCGGAGTTTGCCCCGTTACCTCGGCGGTCTGGGACACGGAACCCACCTGCAGACTGAAGTCGAGGCGGAGCCGCTGCTCAACATTCAACACAATGTCGGTGCGGGTCTGCGTCCGGAAGCCGCTGGCCTCCGCCGAAACGGAATACCGGCCGATCTTCAGCGGCGTAATCACGTAGTTGCCGTCCTGGCCGCTCTTCACGGTCGTCTTGATCCCCGTGTCCAGTTCCGTTGCTGTTACGGTGACGTTGGGCAGCACAGCCCCGGTTGAATCCTGGACCGTACCCGTCACCGTCGCCGTATCGACTTGCGCAAAGCCTGCGAAAGATGTGCTGAGCACCCAAAGCAAAGCGGCCATCCAAATAGTCTTTTTCATTGGTGTCCTCCTCGACTGGGCAGACAGGAGACAATACTGCCGCTATCAGCAGATCAAGACGCCCGAGCGAGCCGAGTGCAGATCAGACCTGCGAAAACTCGTCGTGCGGGTGCCAAACGCCCCCAGGCTCCGGCGCAGATAAATCCCTGTTCGTACCCTTGGCTTAGCCGCCATTCCACTACCTTTCGCAAACGCAGAACCGGCAACTATCCTAACGATCGCCCACGCTACTGCTGTTTCGAATAGTTGTCAATTCGTTTTTATTTGGAACTGAATACTTTCATTTGATTGCGATCTGGGGAGCACCGAAAGCTGGCCGAAGGGCCTCATTGTGAACAATGACTGTAATCTGGAAGTGAAAACCAAGTCCCACGTCAGGCAGACAGGCGCAAAAGCCGAGCCGCGTTCTGGTAGTACACCTTTTTCAGAACGGGATCGCCCAGCTCAATTCCGTAGATCTTCCAGCGGCCCTGCGGCGGAACCTTCGCCGGCGCGTAGTCGAAGTACTCATCGTCGCTCTCCAGGAATCGGTAGTAGATCTCGTATAGGGCATCGCCAAATACCTGCTGAGGAAACTTATCTCCATGGGGAGTAGCGTCCGTGCCGAAAACGATTCGGTCCTGATATTTGTCGAAAAACTTGCGCGCGGCGCGCGGCTGCCGGCCAAGTTCCCCGATTCGGGCTGCGATGTCGACCGACATGTTGGGAAAGCGATCGAGGTTTTCCGACACGTTGTCCAGGTTCTCGGCAAAATTTCCCACGTGCAACACTACGAACTGAGTCTGCGGATGCCGCGCCATAACCCGATTCCGCGCTTCCAGCAGTTCGGCGTTGCTGGGAAAATCATGGTCGTAGAAGGACCAGTCGGGATGATTGCTCAGCTCTTCATAGCGCTCGTTAAAGCGGTCTGTGGGCAGGAAAAAAGCGATGGGGTCCGAAACGTGAATGGCAACCGGGATATTCAATTGGCCGCACGCATCCCACATGGGATCGAACCTGCGGTCATCAATTTTCACCAGCGTGCCCGCAGTAATGTTCTCGCGCAGATAGAGGCCTAGAGTCTTAAGAATTTTCAGCCCCCTGGCGCCGTCATGGTGCGCCTGCTGGATCGCGTCTGCCTGAATCCGGGGGTACTCCGGCTCTTTAAAGCGCGAATAGCACGGTTCCGTGAATGTGAAAAACCTCCCTGGAAATGCGCGATCGTATTTTGTAACCGCATCGGCCAACCCCGAGTCAAAGCCTCCGGTAAGGTTCACCATTGCCTGCAGATGCTTGCGGTCCATAACGGCAAGCAGTTCTTGAGGGGCGGCTAGGTACCGACGCTCAGGCGAGAGAGCGACCCCGTTTTCAGATTTTTTCGAATTCGAAATGTGGGTATGGAAATCAATAGCAGCATAGCGGGGGCGTTCGATACGTGTTTCCCGCCTTTGCAACATGCTTTTTGGTTCGTACTCGGCGAGTGGCAATGGATTGTTTTCAGCAGTTGCTGGAGATGAGCTCTGGATTCTGCTGCTCGAAGAATGCGCAGTCCTGGGCGCGGCCGTCGCCCCGAGCAGCGTTCCTGCTCCCAACAGCCATTGCCGACGATTCATTGTGATTTCTCCACCATATCCGCGAGTGAGGCCGTCACTATAGCAAACACTCTAATCGGCCTGAAGTGCTGGTATATAGCTGAAAACGACTCCCAGGCGAGCGCGCGCCCGGATGATGACGGACAAACAATGTTTATAAGCTGGTGGTTATTCCTGCAGCCCCTGAAACTCGGCAACTGGATTTGTATTGCGGGGAATAATCGTATATCCTTGCCCGACTATAAGACCAGGAACGCCGAACGCCGGCGCGGCTGCGGCGGGCATTCCTTCCATGCTAGAGGAAAGATCGCCATTCTCGCGGTCTTTGGGGTCCGGGCCAATCGAATCGTCCATGTGAGGGCAACGACATCGTCGTTGCTGTTTTCACCAAGATTTGTTGTAAGGCCTACTAGGTTCTGCAGAGGGCTCCAGCCATGAAGTTTCGTTGCGTACCCACGTTTCTTCTCGCGTTCTGTGCATTCATCAGTACTTCCCATGCCTGGTCAAACACCTCTAAAGGCGAACAATCGCCAGTTTCTGAACCGGCGACGATCACCATCCCGGGTCCGCTGCACTCCTTCCTGCGCATGGCCGGAATTAGTCAACAGATCTCTCCGGAGGATGTGCTGCCTCTATTAGCGCGTAACGTGGTCACGCACGGCTATCAGGGATGGCAGGATAAGCCGAGTTCACCCACCGAATTTCTGGTGCTGCTAAGCCGATATGTGCAACAGGCGAAAGAGCTGACGGCTTTAGCCGGGGCCGACGGCGTCATTCGTGTTTCCAATTGCGGCCAGGCCCCTGCGTTGTTACACATTCTCGGCTATCGTTTCCGGCAAGGCTGCGGCACGGCCCTGGAAACCGCCAATCCCGAAAGGGCATTCCTGACCATCGACGCAGCTTTCCCCCTGGTTGATTTGGAAGAAGATCTACACGCCGGCAAGACCTTTACATATCCTTTTCCCGGCTCGCCCGTGCCGATACTGTTCCGCGAAAGTGATTGGACATCAATCCGGGGGATTCGAGCCAGCACCCTGCTGGAGGCCGTACTCGACAACCCATCGCTGGCACGCCTATATCTCGCCCTTTCTCAAACCGATCCTGAGACCCGGCTAGCTCTGAAGCGATCCCCCGGACTAAGCAGGATGATGGCCGTTTCGGCGGAACTCGATTTTTATGGAACTCACATTGCGATCCGCTCGGGGCAAGTGGAAGTGCCAGGAGGCCCGTCCGCGGCAGCGGCTTGGCAGGATCTGGTGGGTGCAAGCACGACCTCACCAGGTCAATTCGTGGTGCGGTTGTTGAGCAAAGACCAAGGCTGGCTGGGAGCTTATTTCGACGCTTTATCGCGCACCGCCCGGAGCCGGCAGGCCTATTTTTGCGAACCCCACCGGTTGCGGAGTTTTTACCAGGGTCTGCGGGGGCGTGACCCATCTCCCGACGCTTACAAGCGGATATTCCGGCCTAATGCAGGGCTCTTGCTGCTTGTGACTCGTCTTCGCCTGGGACCATCCGGAGAACCCCAGATTCCTGGCAATCTGAAAATATGGAGAGAGATCTTTCGCCAGCAAGGCGACTCGAAGCTTGTCCGGAATCTGGCGAAACATTCAGACCATTGGCGAACCCCCGATCAACTGGTGCAAGCGTTGTTTGGCGCAACCCGGGGCGAGACCGATTCCGGGCCGCTGCAAATCTTTCTCCTGATGAGCGAACTCGATGCCCCACGTTCGCCCGAGCGCCGCCTGACCCCCGACACAATACGGCTGTTAACCAAAAACTTCGCACAGTTCAGCGATCAATACCTGATTTTTTCCGAGTTTCCGGAACTGACGAATGCCTCAATCGTTCGCTTTGTGGGAATCGCCGATCGCCTGGATCGAATCTCCGACCACACTCTGCGCGGTAACGCGCTGGGAATTTTCCAGAGCAACGTTGGGCTTTGGCAAATCCTGGCGCGCCAGGGCCAGATCCCTCGCCGGTCACTGAACGATTCCTGGCAACGGGTTATAGGTCCGTTCCTCAAGATTTCCTCCTCGAGCCAGTTGTTCGACGCCGGCCGCAAATCACTGGAGGAGTTGGTGGAGACCGCAACCGGTAAACCAACGCTCTCCCAGGACGGGCTTTTAGAATTGTTGGCTGGTCCGGCTCAATCCACCCCTGAGGCCCGACAGATACATGAAGACCTGGCAAAAAGACTTCGCTCAGACCTCGATGGGCAGCGTCTGGTTTCGCTGGACACCATAGTGGCGCTGGGAAAGCAATTGGATGCCGCAGCTACCGCCGCAAGCTCAGAGCCTGTAGCAATACCGTTGGCCGGCGAACTGCGGGAATTTGAAATGCCAAGGCCCATCTTCAGCCGCGGAGAAAGAACTGAATGGGCAACGGGAGTTTACAACAACAGCCATACCGACCTTGAAATGCGCACTAATCTGGCGAAGTTAATCAAGTCCCATCCTTCTTCCGACCGTTTGGCGCGCGCGCGCGGCGAACTCGCGCCATTCCTTCGCGACACTCTGGTGGGCTTGAACTACGTCTATTACGAACCGCCAGGGGCTCAAATTCTCCGTTACAACCCGCTGTTCGTCCGCTCCCATGACTTCGCCGGGGACACGCTCACTGGCTTGGCGTCGGTTTGGAAAACGCCGCAACTTCTCGGAGTCGGTTATCCGGCGGGCGGCGGCGCTCACATGGTCGGATCGCTGGCGGACCTGCCCTACGTGCTGGCGGAGACCGAGGAAGACTTCATTGCTCCCAAGAATGTTCAGGCGCTCATCTGGAAAGAGATGGTGTCGGTTCTTTTGACCGATGCGACTCTGTCGCGCTGGTGGAATGTGAGCCGCAATGAGCTCCATGCTGTAGCACTGTACCAGCAAGCTGGAGAAGAGCTTCTGGCCGCATCCGGAAAAAATGAACGGCTGCGCAATAAGGTAATCACCATTTTAGCGGACCGCATGACGCCCCGCAGGCTCGAGCAGATCGAGACCGACCTGAAAATGGGGCATCTCCCAGGAACACTTTCGCTGGTTATGCCCGCCGACACCTTCTATTTGGAGGCTGAGTTCCGCCGCAGGTATCCGGATGACGGCGCTTCCTCGGGACCTGCCGGCAAGGAATTGCAGGCGATGGAGGACCAACATCAGGAGGAGGTCAGCTGGAAGCGGCTGTCGCGGGACTTCGGTGTGCCTCATCCGATGTTGGCGCAAAGCTATGCGCGCGAGCTGTTGAATGTAGAGCCCTTCCCAGCGTGCGAGGGATACGGCAGCCGCCTGCTGGCGGAGTCTTGGGACTCGAGTTATCTGTACTGGGGCCGCCTGGCGGATGAGATGGGCTATTCCCCGGTGATGCTGAACGAACTGGTTCCTGAACTTACACGCCGCATGGTGGAAGAGATTTTCGCTTCCGACGCGGAAGACTGGCCGGCTCTGCTTCGGGCATTGCGCCAAACCGGAGATGAGCTGCGCCAGGGAAAGATTGCTTTAGCGGTCCCTAAAAACACGATCTCACAGGCAACAGATTCATCACAGACGCAAAAAAATCCCAACTAGCATCCGGGCACGGCTGTGAATGGCAGAGGCTCTCCATGAAAACGTGCTATTTCCTTCTTGTTGCATCGTTAGCAGCCTTCCTGCTTTATCCCGAAACCGCGACCCTGGCTCAGGAGGCGGAGTCAAGGATTCTTGTAGTCGTTGACATGGTGCAGCTGAATGTGGCCGTAACGGACGACAAAGGCAACTATGTGACCGGGCTGAAACCGCAGGATTTTGCCGTCTCAGAGGATGGTATTCCGGAACGAGTTGCTACCTTCGGAGAAGGGAACGAGCCCACTCGCTCCCTTTTGGAGGTTGCTGACGCGAAGACGCCAGCCCAATCCGATGAATTACACGCTTCCCTTCAGGACAAGCGTACGGAAGATTCTCCGGAAACTTTCGCTTCCGCGATAGCCGGCTCAAACGTTTATATTCTGTTCGATACCAGCAACTATATGTATCGCCATTTTGTATACGCGCAGGATGCCATCGCCGATTTTATTCGCACCCTGGAGCCTGCCAGTCAAATAGCTTTCTACTCGTACAGCCGTGACCTGCTGCGAGCCACTCGCCTGACCCCCGATCGCACCCAGGTTTTGCGGGGAGTACGTTCCACGGTAGCCGGCGATGATGCCGCTCTTTACAACGCACTACTGCTCACGGTGAAGGATGCTGCGCAACATACAGGAAGAAAAGTAGTAGTGGTCTTTTCCAATGGGCCGGACAATGCCAGCACGGTGCCGCCGGAGGATGTGGCGGAACTGGGACAGTCGAGCGGGGTCTCCATATATATGATAAGCACTCAGCAAACCCAACTCGATCCCGTGTCCACCGCTGTGTTTGAGAGGATGACGGCAGCCACCGGCGGGAAAGCGTACTTCACGAAGAGCTGGAAGGACCAGGAGAGAGCATTTGCTTCGATCCGGGACGATCTGGCGCACCTCTATTCCATCAGCTACTACCCGCAAGCTAATCCGAATCGAGGTTGGCGCACCATCTCGGTGAAGCTGGTCGGCAAAAACCTGAAGAAGTATCACATTCGCACGCGCAATGGATATCGTCCGCAGCCGGTGCGATTCTCCGCAGGTAACGTCTCGAACTCTCAATCCAACTAAGCTGCTGGTTGAAAAAACCAGCAGCGCCCAACATTAAGCTGCCCTGCCGAGGCGCTCAGCGCAGTTTAACCAGTCCCACTTTGTTAACGCCGCTGCAGGCAATCGCGATATTGCCGTCCTGCGTGACTGACATGTTGCGCACAACACCTCCACCCGAGGGAATGGCCCAGGTCTGAAATTTTTCGGTTTTAGGGTCGAAACGGACGATTGTGTTCGGTTCCACTCCTGACTCGCTATACCAAATTACATCGTGCACCGCGGCAATGCCATAGGGCTGAGATTTCGGGCCGCCCGGAGACGGCCATTCGCTCGCCTTGCCTGTGGCGGGGTCGAAACGGCCCAGGTAGCCGCGGGCGTAATCCGAGTACCACAAGGCGTCGTCGCTGGTGATGGCGATTCGCCGGGGCCGGCTGTCAGCATGCGGCAATGCATACTCGCGAACCTGCAGGCTGGCCGGATCAATGCTGCCGATCTTGTTGCTTCCAAACTCAACAAAGAAAGGAATTCCCTTCGAGTTCACTACCATGCCGTAAGGCAGCGCCCTGCCCGTTGGCACCTTCATGAGTGTGATCTTGCCCGTGGAAGGGATCAGCGTTCCAACCATGTCGGCCCCCTGCACAGTGAACCATAGCGTGCCCTGCTGATCGAAAACCAGGGTGTGGGGATCGCGCGCCGCAGGATCAGGCATTGGATACTGAGTAATCTCTGCCGTAGTGGGATTCAGCTTGCCGATATAAGCCTTGAAATTTGCGGTGAACCAGATGTTGCCGTCCTTATCGGCGGTCAACCCGTGCGGGCCGGACTGTGCTGTTTTCAGAGGAAACTCTTTAATCACACCGTTACGAGGATCAAGCCGGCCCAGGACGTTAGCCATCTGCCCTGTGTACCAGATGAAGCCGTCCGCCGTGGCCAGCGGATCATGTGGCCGGGAGCCCGGCGTGGGGACGCTCCATTCATTAATCAAAACCTTGGCACTGCCGGGAACCAGAACTGCTCGCGGGCCCGGTTTGGGAGGAAAATTCCTGGCCAGGTATCCGGCAACCTCTTTGATCTGGTCTTCGCGCACCGGCGCGCCGGCGTTGTACATCATGTAGACGATGTTCTCCCAATCTTTGGGTGTATGGCCTGTTGAGGTGATCCGGTTCAGGCTGTGACAGGAACCGCAATCGGACTCCACCAACTTTTTGCCGTTGCCGGCAGGCAATGGCTTCTCACTCCAGGCAGGCAATGCCAGGAAGCACAGCGTGATCCACAAAGGCAGGATCGGTCTTTTCCCCATCATCCCTCCACCTGCTCGTAATTCTCTTTCGCTGGCGGGCGGATTATAACTCAGGCGGGACCACCCCAGGCATGATGGGATGGATCGCTTCTACTCGCATGGTGAATAGCCCGATGTCTGCCATTGCTTATTGAACTCGCTTCTCGGCGATTGCAAGGCCTGCCCTCCCGCAGTGGGCAGAAGCAAGTGACCCACATCACAGCAAAAGGGCTTGCGCAGAGGGTAACGTTGTGCTCTAATTTCGCGCAATAGTAAGCGATGGATATCATTCGTAAATAATCGCAAGTTCGGCTCGTAGCATTTCGAAACTCCCAACTCCCTTGCTCAAGGAAGAAGGGGAATCCCTCAGGTGGTGCGCGATGAGCCTGGTTAAATCTCTCCTGCGAGTGGTCCTGCCTGTAATGCTTCTGTTGTCCGCCGGCGCCTTCGGCCAGGCCAGCTACACGGCACAGATTCGCGGCGTAGTAACGGATCAGAGTGGAGCGGTGGTGCCAAAGGCGTCGGTCACGATTATCAACGATGCCACCAGTATTTCTCTCACCACGCGCAGCGACGATCGCGGGCAATATGTTCTTACCGGCCTGCGCCCGGCGGTCTATACGATCAAGGCGGAGGGGGCAGGCTTCCAGTCAGTGGAACATAGGAATGTGGTTCTGCAGGTGGACCAGCAGACGACCATTAACTTTGAACTGCGTGCGCGCGGTATGACGACAACAGTGGAGGTTACCTCCGCTCCGCCCTTGCTGGATACCGAGAGTGCCGCCGTAGGCACCGATGTGACCAACGAGTATGTGAGGGACATCCCCCTCTACAACCGCAGTATGTTCGGACTCGTGTTTTTGGCCGGCGGTGTTACCGAAACCACGGGTGCGGGAATTAACGACAATTATCCGTCAGGGACGAATTTTGTCTCTAACGGCCAGCGCAACGCCACCGCTCAGGTAACCCTCGACGGCAGCCCCATCAGCGCACCGGAACAGGGTGAAGGCGGAAATTCTAATGTTTAC
Source organism: Terriglobales bacterium (assembly GCA_035280085.1). GTDB lineage: Bacteria > Acidobacteriota > Terriglobia > Terriglobales > Acidobacteriaceae > JAICWP01. The sequence goes on along the minus strand of DATEGM010000227.1, from coordinate 5,758 downwards.
TACCAGCCCTCGGTCGAAATCGTGCAGGAGTTTAAGGTTCAGAACAACAGCTTTTCCGCTGAATACGGCAACAATGGCGGCACGATAATGAACATGGTGCTGAAGCAGGGGTCGAACAACTTTCACGGCAGCGGCTGGTGGTACGGACAGCGCTCCACATTCGATGCGCGCGATTACTTCAACTCAGGGCCTAAACCCGATCATCTTCGTGATCAGTATGGTTTCGCGGTGGGAGGGCCGATCATCAAAAACAGGACCTTCTTCTTCTTTGACTTTGAAAAGACTCGTCAGAACGATCCGCAAAACATCGAAGGGATTGTTCCCACCGACTTAGAGCGCACAGGCGACTTTTCGCAGAGTCTGGCGGCCAACCCGGGGGGGATCTTTGATCCGACACAATGCACGCTGGCAAACCCGACTGATCAGACGTGTACGCGAACGCAGTTTTCGGATGGCGGGGTGCTGAACAAGATACCGGCAAACAAGATTGACAAAATCGGGCAGGCGATTCTGAATCTCTATCCGCATGCCAATGTGCCGGGCGCAGTTTTTCCAACTCCCAACTTCCGCAAGGTGATCGTAGACAGTAACCCCGGTTATCAGTTCGACATCAAACTGGATCATCAGATCAACGCGGAACATAGGATTGGCGGCCGCTACAGCCGGAGTCACAGTTCGGTTACTTGGCCGACTGTAACCGGAAACGGGAATTTCAACGACGGCTTCATCGACACGCCCACTGCCCAGAACGGCAGCGTGGAGTACAACTGGACCATCACTCCCACAATGCTTTGGACCAGCCGCTTCGGCGTGGACCGGGTACATGAACCCGTTCAGAACAACCACTACCCCACCCTCAGTGATGTGGGACTGCCCTCAACCCTGGCGGCCAACGGACTTACCCGCATTCCCGCTATCAGTGTCGACGACCCTTTTCTTTCCATCTTCACCCAGTGTTGCGTGGACACTCACTTCGCCCACACCCTATATAGCTACTCCTCGATGCTACAGTGGGTGCACGGGGCTCATTCGATTAAGTTCGGTGGCGAGCAGCGCCTCTTTTATAACAACTTTTTTCAGCCCGACAATCCCACAGGTATTTTCAACTTCTCGCGCGACGTGACCACGCAGCAGCCCGGACAGGGACTGGGACAGAGCGCTACTCCTCAAGGCAATCCCTTCGCGACCATCCTTACCGGATTTGGCCAAGACGCCCAGTTGCACATCATTCCGGCGGTGGCGGACAGGTCGAAAGAAACCGCCTTTTTTGTGCAAGACGATTGGAAGGTGACGCCCAAGCTCACACTCAACCTCGGTTTGCGATATGAGTGGAGCACCCCTTACTCCGAGCGTCACAATCGGCTGCAGTTCAGCGATTTTACGGGGAACACGGGAATCAACATTCCGGCACTCAGGGTTGCTGGGTTTCCACAGTTCGGTACGATCGGCCAGGTTCTTGGCACCAGCATTTTCGCCAGCTCGGCAAATCGGAATGCACCCGTGGACCGCAACAACTTCGCTCCGCGTCTGGGCTTTGCTTATCAACTCGCTTCCAACACGGTGCTACGCGGCGGCGCCGGGGTGTTCTACGGTATGAACGTGGCCACCAATTACCAGTATGCGGGGCCGTCGTTTTCCCGAACTGCCAATATCTTATTCACCAAAGACAATTTCCAGAGCCAATATGCGACCTTGAGCAACCCGTTCCCTGCGGGGCTGACGCTGCCCCAGGGAACTAAGTACGGCAAGCTGGCACAGTGGGGATATGGTAATGCCAGCGACCTCGACACAGGTGCCGTTCGGAACGCCCAGATTTACCAATGGAATCTGGGAGTTCAGCATCTGTTCCGGGGACAGATCGTGGTGGGTGTGGACTACTCCGCCAATCGCAGCACGCACCTGCCATGGGCGGGAGCCGGAGGGCAGATTAACGGCATTACTCCCCGCGATCGCAACTTCCTGTCGAGTGCGATGCGCCAAAAAGCGATTACACTCGCTCCCGGCGGCGACGTAACCGGCTTCCTCAATCAGCAGGTTCCTAACCCGTTCCAGTGCTTCTTCACCGTGGTAAGCCCGTTGCCATCTTATTGCCCATCGTCGCCGATCTTCCAGCCGGCCGACGTCGCAGATTCCATTTACCTGGATCCGACGATCCCGTTGTTGAACCTGCTCCGGCCCTTCCCGCAATTCGATGGCTCATTCGAGGGCTTGCCACCTTTGACTGCCAGCTCCTGGTATCATTCGCTGCAGATTCGTTTCCAGAAGCGGGCCAGCCACTACCTGAGTTTCGAAGGCAACTACACCTTCTCGAAGGCGACGGACGACTCTTCCGCCGGGCGTAATGCATGGGTTGGCAACCTCCAATTTGACAATCGGCAACTGCTCGACAGCGTGCAGGGGGAGTGGGGCATTAGTTCCAATGATGCGACACACCGCCTCACAACGGCCATCATTTTCGACTTTCCAATCGGCAGAGGACGCTGGGTCGGAAGGGACATGAACCGGGTTCTCGATGGCGTGGTCGGGGGCTGGTCGCTCTACACGTTCCTCACTTTGCAGTCAGGACAACCGATCGCGGTGTACGACGCTACTGGGCTGCTGGCCGATGGCAATCAGCGGCCGGACGTTATCTGCTCGCAACTGCGAACGGGCCTGAGTTGGAAGCAGGCCGCACAATCCGGAAACCCCTACTTGAACCAGAATTGCTTCGCCTTCCCCGGGGATAATGTTCCGGGCAACGCTCCCCGCCACTTCTCCAACCTGCGAGGTGACGGAATCAACAATCTCGATATTTCACTCTCTAAGGAATTCACCATCCGGGAGGGTATGCAGCTTCAGGTGCGGGCGGAAGCATTCAATGTTGCCAACCATCAGCGCTTTGCCTTCCCAGATGTCGGGTCGGGCGATGGCAGTTTCGGCACGGTCACTTCCACCACCAATAACTTCCGCAGGATGCAGTTTGGAGCGCGCTTTCAGTTCTAGGCATACAGGGCTACCCCCGTTCTGGGGTAGCCATTTTTGTCTCCGTTCCACCGATTGGGTGTTAGCACAGTGATACTAAGCTGCAACCGATGCCCGCGGTACGGCGCTATGCGCCTATGGTTGCTCGAAGGTTGAAAATGAGCCGAACAAGCCGTCTGGTAATTTTCCTTCTGCCGTTCGCCTTAGTACTTATGACGGCCGCTAACTTAGGGGAGCAGGATTGGACGCATTTCGTCCGCATCGGCGCCTATTCCCTGAAAAGCGATAATGCCGCTCAAATTGTGCGCGGTGCCACCGAAGACCACGTATTTGGCATCGAGGTGGATAACGACATTCCGGGACGTTACGAGAGCTTTGTTGACCCGCGTGCGAAGCTCGCTGCCATACGAGATCTGGCGCAACGGGCGCATGCCGCGCACAACCACGCTTTCGTCTATATCGCCGGCCTGGAGTGCATTACCGCGCACGCCAATCAGACCCCGCACACATTAGCCAAAGAACATCCTGACTGGCTGCAGCGAAAGCTTACGGGAGAGCCGGCGATTTTCAAGGGGGGAGACGCGTTCTGGATTGCTCCGGGCGACGAGGATGTCTGGGTCAGCCCCTATGCTCCCGAATGGCGAAAAATCTACATGCAAAGGGTGCGTCAGATCGGCGCTACCGGCATTGACGGCATTTACGTGGACATTCCCTACTGGATGACTCACTTTGAGGGATGGGAGAACACCTGGGCCAGTTTTGACGACTACACGGTTGCTGCCTTCCGCAAGGCGACGGGCCTGGACGCCCGGCATGACCTGAAGCTGGGCGATTTCAACGACCCGAATTTCCGCAAGTGGGTTGATTTCCGTATACACACAATTACCGACTTCATGCATGAAATTGACGAGAACGCCAAGTCGGTGAATCCCAACATCAAGACGATTCCGGAAATCTATCCCGGCATTGATGAGGCGGCGGTGCGCGTGGGCGCCGATGTTTACCAGCTCTATCCTGTGGTGGACGCCGTCGCCCACGAGTATGAATTCGGAGGCGGTGACCACATGGCCTCCTCCCGCACTCCCCTGGATTGGCTCAAATATCAAGTGGGAATGCGGGCTTTCCGTGCTTTTGCCCAGGGCAAGCCCACCTGGATCCTGAACTACTCCTGGGATGGTGACAAAAAAGTCAAGCCTGCCGATGCCATGCAGAACCTGGCCATCTCGCAAGTGGCTGCGGGCGCGAATTTCTGGGATGCGCCTGGCCACGTGATGGCCGGCTCGAACGACCGGGCCATGCGGCAGCGCATCTTTGCCTGGATTGCCGAAAACGAAACAGAAATCTACAATCTGCGGCAGCCTCTTCAGCCTGTCGGCGTTTATTTTTCGCCTCGGACGCGAGACTACTTTGAAAGCCAGTTCCTACCCGAATTCCAGGGCTGGGCCATTCTCCTCCTTCAGCATCATCGCGAGTGGGAGGTAGTGACCCCGCGCACGCTGGCCGGGTTTAAAGGCAAGATCCTGGTGTTGCCTGATGTCCGCGTGCTGGATGAGATCGAACGGACCGCCCTCAAGAACCTGCTAGGTAGCGGCGCCAAACTGATTATTACCGGCCAGGACGCCACGGAATTGCAGGCTTCCAGCCACATCTTGCATCTCCCCGAGCGGGCCGGTGCGGCTTACCTGCAATCGCTCGATCCGAATCTGGAGAAAGCAGACGAGCAGCGGGCCGCTAAGATGCTCAGTGCCATCCTGGCCGATGCCGCCATTCAGATCAGCGCTTCCCCCCTCCTCGTTACCAATATTGCCGGTGTGAATGGCGCAGCCCACATCTTCCTTTTCAATATTCGAGGATTACGGGGCGGTCAGAATGCGGTGCCTACCCCGGACTCAGGAATGACGGTAACTGTTCCCGCGGCTCCCGCTTTGCGCATGTACTATGTGCCGTTTATGGGCCAGAAGCAGGAAGTGCCGCCTGAGCATCGCGGCAGTCGGCTAATCTTCCGCGTGCCCACCATCGAGCGTGGCGGAATATTGTGGCTGAATCCGGCATGACAGCACGCTTCCAAAAATCTTTCGCAGGCACAACCATCGCCGGCCGTAGTTTGTCCACGCGGCCATGACCTTCGGTGAGAGCACGGTCTCTCGGAATTCGATGTACGCTTCGCACAATGATCAAACGCCGCTTCCCACGGTATAGAGTAGACCGGCCTGTTCGGGCGATCATGGCACCGAATGAGCCATCTACCCTGCCGCTCAACGGCCGCTGCCGCGTATTGAGCGAAGGCGGACTGGATGTGATCCTGCCCGAACACCTGCTCCCCGGCAGAACGGTCTACCTGGAACTGGCGCCCGCACTCAAGGTATATGCAACGGTTCGCAATCGTCGCAGTTTTCACTACGGTGTTGAATTCGTCCAGTTGAATGACTCAGAGCGGGGCGCAATAAAACGCCTCTGCGAGTCGTACCCCCCTTCCCGGCAGATATAGCTCCCTCCGCAAGCACGGTTTGAAGATGCGGGAAGTGGCGTTTCAACGGTTAAGTTACTTCCGGCGGCGATTCACATTGGCCGCTAGGACCATAGGAGGCGCGAACATTCTCATCCAGGATGAACAACCAGCCATGGGCCAGGACGGCTCCCAATATTACCCTGCTGTACTCCTTTCGTTACATGGGATTAGTACCAACCTCATCCTAGAATCCGTTTTGGCACTCCGGAGATGGACACCATGCACAGCACCACACAAAACTCCGCTCGAGGCTTGGCGAGCAGCATATCCGGTTGGTGCGGCGACAAA
>DATEGM010000226.1:0-4344 GCA_035280085.1 Terriglobales bacterium | reverse complement strand
TCCACGAAGGTCAGGGCTGTGGTCATGCAGACCACGCTGGCGAAGAGCACTTCCAGGCCAAACATCGTTTGCATCGCGTCGTTCCTCCTGTCAAAGCGGCCAGGGAACGGAGCCCGTTCGCTGCCCACGCGGCTAACTATGCGGCCCGGGAGCCAGATCGTAAACATTACCTTCGTCCACTGCTGGTGCCGACATTTGGCGGCCGGATTACCAGCGGAATCAGATTGGATTACGCTACAGCAAACACAGCGGAATGAGGGATTTAGCCGGGTGGATGAAAAAGGGAGTGGCGTTGGAGTGTGCCGCCATTGACCGGTTCGAGCCTTTGGGCGAGGCTACCCAGGAATGGAGCCTGCCCTGAGGGGTCCTGGGCTCTCCTAAGGTCTTCTGTCCGTTGTTTCCAGTGCATGGCGGAGTACGGGAGCTTGAAACAGACTGTCTCACCGTGGAAGCCCACGCCTTTAGTCGTTGGATGTTGATCGGCCAAAATTTTCGGGCTTCATCCCCTGTGGAACATCCGGCGCTGTCCTGAGTTCTTGTTGAGCAGCTTGCGCCAAACGATATCAAATGTGGCAGCTGCTCACGCCCTTCTTCTCCAGGTAGCGCTGGTGGTATTCCTCGGCGCGATAGAAGGTGGAGGCGGGAACAATCTCGGTCACGATGGGCTGGCGGAAGCGCTCCTGCCAGTGCTCCCGGGAGGCGCGCGCCGCTTTCTCCTGTTCCGGACTGTGAAAGAAAATGGCGGAGCGGTACTGCGTGCCGAAGTCCGGCCCCTGGCGGTTAGGAGTGGTGGGGTCGTGCATCTGCCAGAAGTGATCCAGCAATTTCTCATAGGAAATTTTCGCGGGCTCGAAGGTGATCTCCAGCGCCTCGGCATGGCCAGTGCGGTCAGTGCAGACGTCGTGGTAAGTAGGACTGGGCGAGGTGCCGCCCGTGTATCCTACCTGGGCATCCACCACGCCCGGAAGCGCGCGGAATGAGGCTTCCACTCCCCAAAAGCAGCCGGCGGCGAAAGTGGCTTTTTCCATGAGGTCTCCCTGGAGAGTTCGATTCACTCAGTGCAGCAAACGATTCATCAGCAGGTTTCGAGTTTCAAGTTTCAAAATCACACTGGAAACTCGAAACTGGTAACGTTTCTACTGTGTCATGCGGATGGCGAGCTGCTTCTGTGCCGGCGTCATCTGGTTCCACAACATTTCCAGGTCGTGCGACAAGTAGGAATTGTTGGGCTCCTGGCGCAAAGCCAGAGCGAACCATTTATAGGCGACTGACCGGTCCAGTGGCACGCAGTGTCCGGTGGCGTACATGCTGCCCAGGGTGCTCTTGCCCTTGGCGCTGCCGCCGTCCACCGCCTGGCGCAAATAACTGAGAGCGCGATCGCAGCTTTGCGGCACACCCTGCCCATAAAGATACTTCTGCGCGCTGGCGAGCAGGGCAGCGTTCTGCGCGTCGGCGGAATTGGTGTCGCTCGTGTTGGCGGCGGGACGGGGCTTCGGTTGCGGTTTGGCCGGAGCGCCGGGCGGTTTGGCTGTTGCCGCCGTTTCGCTCAGGGCCGCCGGAGGAACATTCTGCTTCGGCGCCGCTTTCTGGATATCCGCACTGCTGGGCGGCGGGGCTACCGCCGGCGCGGCCGCACCGTTGGGCGCGGCGGCAGCGTTGCTGGAACCCCCAGTGGACGCGTTGCCTACGCCTGAGTTTTCGGAGGCGGCGGGATTGGCATTAGGGGCCACTGCGGCAGCGTCCTGTTTTTCCTGGCCGATCTTGCTGCGGGCCGCCTGCACGATGCCGGCCAGATGGCTGCGATCCAGCCCGCCTGTGCGCGTTTGCCACCACACCAGCCCGGCAGCCACGGCTAACACCACCAGGAAAAGATAAAGCCCCCAATGGCTCACCGAGGCTTCCTCATCCAGCAGATAGCTGCTGAGGTCGGGCTCGTCACTCAGACCCAGAAAGGAGGGTCCGTGCAGATTGTGGTCGCTTTCGGCATCCGGCTCCACCGCTGACACGGAATGCTGGGAACCATTGGCGCGCACCGCCACTGGTTGCTCTGCCGGCTTGGGCTGAAGCAGGGGAATGCCACACTTGCCGCAGAACGTATTTTCGAACGGATTTTCACTCCCACATCGGGGACAAAAGGTGGTTATCATAACTGGCGACGGGTGGCACTTCCATTATCACCCAATTAGATGTGAGCTGACGAAATTAAGTTCTCCGTCCGGGAGCTTGTCTTTACACCCCTCCCGGCAGCGTGTTAGTCTCGTAACTGGTTACAAAAAGACGAGAAGATAGGAGTGCGGCAGGTTCAGTGCTAGCCCGAGAGCAGAAGAAAACCCTCATTGATCAGTATCGCACGCATGCTACCGACACCGGGAGCCCGGAAGTCCAAATAGCGCTGTTGAGCGAGCGGATTGGTCAGCTGACGGAACACTTTAAGACGCACAAAAAAGATCACGCCTCCAGGCGGGGTCTGCTCATGCTGGTCAGCAAGCGGCGACGCTTGCTGGACTACCTGAAGAAATACGACTCCGAGCGATACCAGATCGTCATTCAGAAACTCGGCATTCGCAAGTAGTTGTGTTTACGGGAAGCCCGCAGGGCGGGTCCGCCGGGTGTCGTTCCCAGGTTCAGCTGAACGAGCGCCCCGCGGTTCGTCCCTAAGTTGCGTCGAAATCGGCCACATTGGAACTACCCTCCTCGGCCTTGGCCTGTTCCGCACAGGCTCGTCTAAGAATTTCCTGGAAGGATAAACATGAAACAAGAAGCCTCAGTTGAACTCAGCGGCGGCAAACAACTCACATTCGAAACCGGCATTCTGGCCAAGCAGGCCCATGGCGCCGCCGTGGTGCGTTCCGGCGATAACGTGATCCTGGCCACCGCAGTGGCGAATCAGGAACCCCGGGAAGGCATTGATTTTTTTCCGCTCACCGTGGATTACCGGGAGTACACCTACGCCGGCGGGCGCATACCGGGCGGCTTCATCAAGCGCGAAGGGCGCCCCAGCGAACGCGAAATTCTCACCAGCCGGCAGATTGACCGCCCCATCCGGCCGCTGTTCCCCGACGGCTTCCGCTGTGAGACCCAGGTCATCTCCTTCGTGCTTTCAGCCGATACGGAAAATGACCCCGATGTGCTGGCCATCAACGGCGCTTCTTGCGCTTTGACCCTTTCCGACATTCCCTTTCAGGGCCCGGTGGGAGCGGTGCGCGTAGGGCTGGTTGACGGCCAATTCGTGATTAATCCCAACTACGAAGAGATGCGCGCCGGGTTGCTGCGCCTGATGGTGGTAGGCACCTCCGAAGGCATCGTCATGATCGAGGCCGGCGCCAGCCACGTGCAGGAACAGACCATCGTGGATGCCATCGAGTTCGGGCATAACGAAATCAAGAAGATCTGCGCCGCCATCAACCAGCTGCGCGAGCGCGTGGGCAGGCCCAAGCGCGCCTTCACCCCGCCCGAGATGGACGAGGCCTACTACAAGCAGCTGCGCTCCAAGGTCGAGTCCCGGCTTTCGGACGCCCTGGATACAAAAAAGCATCCCAAAGCGGAAAGCTACGACCTGGTAAAGGCTTACAAGAAAGAACTGCTGGAGGCCCTGCCGGAAGAAGATGCGGAGGGCCGGGAAAAACTGACCAAGTACTACGAAATCATCCGCGAACGGATTTTCCGCGACCAGGTAATTGGCAAGAAGCGGCGGCCCGACGGGCGCGCGTTCGATGAAATCCGGCCTATTTCCATCGAAGTGGGGGTGCTGCCGCGCACCCACGGCTCGGCCATCTTCACCCGCGGCGAGACCCAGGCGCTGGTCACCACCACCCTGGGCACCGCGGAAGATATGCAGCGGCTGGAAGTGTTTGAAGGCGAGGCCAAGAAGCGCTTCATGCTGCACTACAATTTCCCGCCCTTCTCGGTGGGCGAAGTAGCCTTCCTGCGCGGCGCAGGCCGCCGCGAAATCGGCCACGGCGCTCTGGCCGAACGCGCGGTTACCGCGGTGCTGCCGGCGGAAACCGACTGGCCCTACGCCATGCGCGTGGTCTCCGACATCCTGGAATCGAACGGCTCTTCCTCCATGGCCACGGTTTGCGGCGCTTCGCTTTCGCTGATGGATGCGGGCGTGCCCCTCACCTCGGCCGTGGCGGGCATCGCCATGGGACTGGTGAAAGAAGATAACGACTACGCCATCCTGACCGACATCGCCGGCGCCGAGGACCACTACGGCGACATGGACTTCAAGGTGGCGGGCACCCGCGAGGGCATTACTGCTTTGCAAATGGACATAAAGGTCAGCGGCATTACTCCGGCCATCATGGCCGAGGCGCTGGCCCAGGCGCAGCGGGGACGCATGTT
>DATEGM010000225.1:0-11716 GCA_035280085.1 Terriglobales bacterium | reverse complement strand
GCGATAAGCGCGTACCTGCTCGGCAACCGGAGCGGCTCGAACTTGAGCAGCTGCTGGCAAGTCGAGGCAGAACAGCAGAATCAGGCTAAGTACGGCTAAGTTCGTGTTCATGGGTCGCGACAGAATCTTACCCCACGAGCCGGTTACCCACTTTCTTGCAACTCATGTACTATTACCTCCGCCCAGCCATGGATAAGGAAGAAGCGATCAAGCGACCGGAAACACAGGCCATCAACTGGCTGGCCTCCGTAACTGGAGATGTGCATTTCTGGGTGCCGACCGTGGTGCTCATCGGCGGCCTCCTGCTTCTGCGATGGGTCAGCTAAGCTCATCCGCGGCGGCTTCCGGCGCGCCGTTGCTGGCGCCCGGTCGCGTGCGAGCCCTGCAGCGCGTGGGCGTGCTTTGCGGGATTGCCGCCGGCGCCTGGCTGGGCGCTGCCGAAGTTCCTACCAAGCTGGTCACCACCGGCATCTCCCCGGTGCTGATTTCCTTTCTCATGGTCGCCGGCGTTTTCCTGGGCCGATGGAGCCTGCCCGCCATCGTGCGCGGCACTTCCGGCATTCGCGCCGATATCGCGGAAGCTCCCCACCTGGTCATCTGGGCTATCATCGCCGGCTGCCTGTGGTCGGTGGCCAACACGCTGACTATATTCGCCATCCGCGACCTGGGCCTGAGTGTTGCGTTTCCTTTATGGAACACTAATGCCCTCATCGGAATAGTATGGGGCGTCCTCTTCTTCCGTGAATTGCACCATGCCGGATGGCGGCGCTGGAGCGCCGTTTGCGGTGGCGCCCTCATCATGTTTCTGGGCGGCATGCTGCTGGCCCGCGCCTCCTCCAGCCAGATTGCCTCCCACGTTGCCAGCCGCGGCATTGCCGCCGCCCTGGGCGCGGGCGTGCTCTGGGGAACCATGTACATCCCCTACCGCAAGGCTTATCTCTCGGGCATGAATCCCCTGTCCTTCGTTTCTTTTTTCACCATCGGCGAATTGGGCATGATGACCGCGCTCGCCCTCGCCTATATCGGCGGGCCTCGCAGCTTGTACCGGCAGGTTACCGCCGCTCAAAACGTGCTCTTCTGGCTGCTGGCTGCCGGCTTTGTGTGGGTCATCGGCGATATCTTCCAGCAGTACGCGGTTAAGTACGTGGGCGTCAGCCGCGGCATTCCCATCTCCAACTCCAATCAGCTGTGGGGTCTGCTGTGGGGCGCGGTGGCTTTTGGCGAATTTCGCGGCTGGCAGCACGGCGCGGTTGCCGGCGCCGTCTGGGGCTCGCTGCTGATGGCGCTGGGTTTGGCCGCGATTTCCTTTTCCGTGGCCGATAACTCGGAATACCTCAAGTGGATGGAGGCGGCCGAGCGTGAGCACCGCCGCTACGGCATTGATATTGAATTTGTGCGCTCAGGGATGGAAGGACGCGCCAGCACGCCGCAACAGCGCCGCACCTGGCTGGATTGGCTGCTGGTTGCCGCCGCCACCGCGGCCTTCGTGTGGACTGGCGCCCGCGCCCACTGGCCCTCCATCGCGCTCGACGGCGCTTCCGCCATCGTGCTGTTGGCCTTGTGCCTGTTGCTGCTGGCAGCCAGCGTCGCCGCCCTCTGGAAAGTAACTCGCTTCAACTGACCTCTTGGGAAGTGAAATCAATCTTCAATCGAAAGTGATCCATCGCTGATTTTCTCCGTGCCTCTGTGTCTCTGTGGTGAATCAGACTTAGGAGATAGGCGGGACGCGGCCGAAGAGGAGGGCGTGGTGGTCGTCATACAGCACGCGCCACTGCGGCAGCTCTTTCAGAGCGTTGGCCAGCGTCCAATCCGGAGGAACCAGCACCCAGTTCACCTTGTTCTTGTCCAAAACTTCCTGCCAGCCGGGCTGGATGTGTTGGACCTTAATGTAATCGCGGACAAAGGGCTCGCCGTAGAAGTCGTGGCGGTCGTCCATAAAAACTTTGTAGTTCGGCCCCAGGCGATAGATCAGGTAACCGCCCCAATAATCCGGATTGAAAACTTGCGAATGAATGCCGTGGGCGGCGAGGAAGCTGGCAGCACCTACCGGAAAACGCTTGCCGTCGAAGTGGGCGCTGATTTGAGTCCGCGCGCCCAACCGGCCGCCGTTCAGGCAAACCGCAAAGGTGATCAGAACCGCAGCCAGCGGCAGAATGTGACCGCGCAGGCCCAATTCGGTGCCGGCGGTCCGGGCGGCAAAATTCTTCCAGCGCAGGAATACATCACGGGCGCGCGGCGCAAGCTCCTCCGCTGCGCTTCCATGCTCCACTGCCCCGGCCAGCAGCGGGGTAGCGGTCAATACCAGCAGGATCGAAGCTATCGGGATGTTCCGGGCAGCGTAAAGCCCGAAATAAACGCTGAACAAGAAGACCAGCAACTGGCTGGCGCGAAGCCGGGAGCGGTTCACCGCCAGGCCGAGCAGGCTGAGCAAGAGCAGCGCGGCAAAGAATTTCTCCGCCGCACCATGAAAATTGGGGGAGAGAAATTCCTGGATGTTGTTCATATAGAAGCGGCTGCCCAGATATTCGTGAATGTGCAGCCAGAGCTTGTAGCCGTAAGGATTGACGAAAGTGGCAACAAACGCGAGGGCACCCGTCGTTCCCAGCCGCCCGGCCATGGCCTTTGCCCCAATTTGCTCATCGGGAGACCGCGCATTTAAGGTTTCCCAAAGGGCACCCACTAGATACAGGCCAATCAGCGCCAGGCCCACCAGAAATCCGCCATGGATATTCACCCACAGCAGCATGAGTGCGGAAAGCCAGTAAAGCCGCCGATCGGAACCGGTCGTTGTGGCGGTCTCCAGGATGTCCCAGAAGATGAGAGTAAAGGCCCAGGTGAACAGGTGAGGTCGGGCGAGGAAATGAATGCTGGAAGCAAAAATCGCCAGAACCACCAGCAAAGCCGCCAAAAGGGGATAACGGGTACGCACCACCGTCTTGCGGAACAAGCCGGCAAACACACCGGCTATCAACAAGGCGCTGAGAAATACAACACCATTGAGCCCCATGCGGCTGCAGAGCACGCCTGCTCCTAGGTCGTACAGCCATTCCCAGGCAAACCAGGGATGGCCCGGCATGGTGTAGGAAAACGAATCCACATGCGGGATGGCGTGTGTAGCGAGTATTTGCTGGCCGTTGCGGATGTGCCAGCCGGTGCCGGCGTCGCCCAGGAGCCTCTGTTGCAAGCCGCCGTAGGCAAGTGACAGTAGCAGTATGAGGAAGATCACATCCGTGATGGAAGGCATGACCGCCCGGAACCACCACGGCGACGAATTTGGAGAGGAGGCAGCGGGCGTGGGCCGCACCACGGCCAGACGCGGCGACCCACTGTGGCTGCCAACGGTCATGATTGAACCCTTGGGGTGATTGCAGGTTTCAACGGTTGCTTCATCTTAGCTGACATTCAGCGGCAAAGGAATTCCGGAGTGGGTCACTTTGACCCACCATAATCTCTGGCCGCCGCCAGCCAGTCGAGGTTGCTCTTCTTTACGAGAAATTCACTTGCAAGTTGCCGGATTCGTCATAGACTGTCGCTACTTTGCGCGCCCTTCACACCCGGCCAGCCTGAACTGGTTGCGACCGAACTTTAGGAAGCTTATGGGGAATACTGTCCTCTGTGTGGACGACGAGCAGCATGGGCTTATGATCCGCCAAATGCTGCTCGAGAGGGTTGGCTATTCAGTGCTTACGGCCGGCACCGCGCGCGAGGGTCTGGCGCTGTTCAGCCGCCAGCCCATAGACGCAGTGGTGCTGGACTACTATTTACCGGACGTGGATGGCGGAACGGTAGCTACCGCCATGCGACTGATTAAACCTGATGTCCCCATCATTCTCTTCTCGGTGCAGTGGAACTTGCCGGCGGATATGGGCACGGTTGCCGACGCCGTGCTGGGCAAGGGACAGCATCCTATCAGCTTGCTGAATACCCTGGAGCACGTTCTGCGGCTGCGCAGCCAGCAAAGCGCGTGAACAGTCCTGACTCCAGAGCTCACTGAATCGACCTGCTCACCTCCAAAAGGCGCTAAGAACTGTGCCCGTTGCATTGCAGCACCCCCAGGTACGCGCTCCACGGTCCCACGGCCTCACGGTACTGGTGCGCCATAATTCTTGAAAGCTGATGCAGATGCGTGAGGTCATGCGCCGCCCACGTCGCCAGCAACTGCGCGAGAGTAACAACCCCCAGTGCAGGATGGCGTCCACGGCGCTCGAAGTCCTCGGCCCGCAGGTTCATGGCGCGCAACTCCTTCAGGTTCTCGGCCCGCAAACGAGCAAATTCATCCAAAAGTTGCGGCAACAACTTGCCCTGACTCTCTCTCGCCTGTGCCCAGCGGTCAAAGGGAATAAAGATCTTACTCTCGCCAAATTGCAGCACCATCCGTGCCCGCGGCATCCAATCGGTGCGTTCGCCGTGGATTAAATGCCCCATAACATCGAAGGCGTTCCAGGTCTTTTCACCTTCGTTGCGGAAGATCCAGGCCTCCGGCAGATCCCGTAAAAGCGCATCCAAAGCTTTAGGAGTGCGGGAAAGCAGCGCTATGGTGTTTTGCAAATCTTGTTGCATTGTGCTCCCCATTAATGAAACAGCGATTTTTGATGACGGTGCTGTCGTGCCGAGCAGCGCCGGACTGCGCTCGAGCAGTTGTTCAGGAAAAACCTCTTCCTGTCTCCGGCGCAGCTATATTGGATGTTCATGAGGCGAGAAAGGAACGAAACACATGCACGAGAACAAAAGTCTGTCCGGCCAGGTGGGCATTGTGACCGGGGGCGGGCGAGGAATTGGCGCCGCCATTGCCGCTAAGCTGGCGGAACTCGGTGCCACCGCCGTCGTCTGCGGCCGTAATCCAAGCACGCTGGAAAATACGGCGCAGGGCATTCGAAAGGCAGGCTATCAATGCGAACCCATGGAATGCGACGTCACCAACCTCGCTTCCGTGGAGAAACTGGCGGCGCGCGTGGAGCAGAGCTTCGGCCGGGCAGACATCCTGGTGAACAACGCCGGCGTGGGCGGCTTTGCCACTCCCCTGCATGAGTTGGCGCCGGTGGAATGGGACCGCACGCTCAACACCAATCTCCGAGGCGTGTACTACATAATTCGCTGCTTCGTGCCGCTGATGATACGCACCGGCAAGGGCGACATCATCAACATTTCCTCCGGCGCGGGCAAGAATCCTTTGCCCAATGGCGCGGCTTATGCCGCATCCAAATGGGGCCTGAACGGGCTCAGCTACTCCATCGCGGAAGAATTGCGCAACCATCATATTCGCGTATCCGTTATCTGCCCGGGATCGGTGCAGACCGAATTGGGACCGCACACCGGCAAGGACCCTAAAAAGATGCTGCAACCGGAGGATGTGGCGCACGTGGTGGCCATGATAGTGACGCAAGCGCCGCAGTCGTTTGCCAGCGAGGTGTTCCTGCGGCCTGCGCAAAAACCTTAAAGCGTTGCCGCCTTTGCCCCCTGTAACCGCATGATGCAAGGAGTATTAACCCGGCAGCACAAAAGCCAATAGAGGCCTGAACCGAGGTAATCATTTCGCCCGCAAGGGTTTGTCTTTCCGGCCCAGTGGGTGCTACCATCCGTATGGGTTAAAAGGATTTGCGGGCTTCTTGGGGCTCGCCGCAATCCTCAAATGCGGGAGGTCTTTATGGCGGAAGACGGCGGCAATGGATTCATGTGGTTTCTGGCAGGATTGGGAATTGGGGCACTCGTAGGAGTGTTATACGCGCCGCGCTCGGGTGCGGAAACCCGGGAAGCCATTCTGGATAAAGCGGAAGAAGGCCGCGACTTTGTGAAGACGCGGGCCCGTCAGGTTCGCGATCAGGCAGGCGACTGGGTGGAGCGCGGCAAGGATGTCGTGGGCCAGCAGAAGGACCAGTTCCGCTCCGCTTTCGAAGCCGGGCGGCAGGCTTATCGTGAGGCGACCACCGAAGGCACTACGCCCAAGAGCTAAGTTTCGGCCTCACGCGGCGGATCAGTATGGAACACATTAACGTCTTTATTGCCCTCACGGCTGTAGCGATTGCTCTGCAGGCGCTCGTGCTGCTGGGTATCTTTCTTTCGCTGCGCAAGACGAGCAGCAAGGTGGATGCCCTGACCACGGAAATGCGCACGCGCGCGCTGCCGGCGGTGGAGGCGGCGCAGTCGCTGATTACCACCTCGGCGCCCAAGCTCGAAGCCATCGTCAGCGACGTGCACACCACGACGTCGCTGGTGCGCGGCCAGGTAGAGCGCCTGGACCACACTGTGAACGACATCATTGACCGCACCCGCCTGCAGGTGATCCGCGCCGACGAACTGGTTACGCGCACCCTCGACCGGGTGGAAGACACCACGGATACTCTGCAGCACACGGTGGTTTCCCCGGTGCGGCAACTCACGGGCATCATGCAGGGAGTCTCCGTGGGTTTGGGAGCTCTGTTCCGGGCGCGAAACAGGCGCCGCCGCAACGGCATGGGCGAGCCGCAGGACGAGATGTTTATTTAGGACCTAATGCGGAGTTCGCGGAAGAACTCCTGCAGGCGGGTCGCAACACGAAGCGGGGTTCAGATAGAGTCAGTGTCCCGCTTGGATCGTTGCTATAAGCTCGTACTTCGCTGCGCGCGGCTCGACAATCTTGCGTCGTCCGTGGGCTGGGTTAGTCTCATAGCGAGTTCTCAACAGTCCAAACTCCTCCAAAATATCCACGTCGTGTTTGACGGCACGTAGGTTACGCCTGAGGTAACCAGCGAGCGCAGTGACGGGAGTTGGCCGGCACGCAGCGCGCAGGAGACGGATACGCTGGGCCGTAAGAATTTGCGTCAGATGCAGCGGATCATCGAAAGACACAACGATCTCTGGTGCAAGCTCTTCCCCACGATCCAGTCTTCGGGCGCGGGAAAGGGAACGCACAAAAAAATCCTTCGCCCCGCCCGTGATGATACGAGCCTTCGGACTTTTATTGGTCCTCATCCTCTCGTCTCCAGAGATCGTAGACTTCGCCACGGAATCTGTCCGCAATCTCTTCATAATTCCGGAACACTACGTCTTCAGTCTGCCCCATGAAGTGCCGGTGGTGATAGTTGTGGCCATTGTCGTAGCCGAGCACCCGACCGTTATCTACGGCGCAGAGACTGGGATTGATGTATGCCAAGCTATACTTAACCACGCTCACTCCCTCGTACCAAACCTCTTCCTTGAGGACAGCACCTCGTCTCGCCCCACCCAAGTAGTGGGTATCGTCAACCCGTTTCTCCCGTTTCGGCCCTTTTGGCATCGAAACAGAACAGCTATGATACGAGATATCATAGCTGGTAGCAGGGGTGATGTCAAGCGTCCTATCTGCGTCGCAGCAAGCTGCTTCCCATCCGCTGTCTTGGCGTTAATGCTTCTCTACGCGATCCAGCCGCCCCCCACCACCACCTCGCCATCGTAGAACACCGCCGCCTGCCCGGGAGTAATGGCGCGCTGTGGCTGATCGAAGGTGACCACCGCCTCGTCACGGCCAAGGGCCTCCACCGTGGCGCTGGCCGGTTCATGGCGGTGACGAATCTTCACCCCCAAACGAAGCGGGGAATCCGGACGTTCCACTGCGATCCAGTTGACGCGCCTGGCGCGCAGGCTGCGGGAATAGAGCTTTTCATCGCCGCCCACTACCACCTGGCGGCGCTCGCCGTTGATCTCGAGCACATACAACGGCGAGCCGGTCGCAACTCCCAGGCCCTTCCGCTGCCCGACAGTAAAGTTATGAATGCCGCCGTGCGTGCCCAGCACTTCCCCGCTGCTGCTCACCAGTTCGCCGGCAGTATCGGGAAGCGAGTCGCCCTGCTCGGCCAAGTACGCATCAAGAAACTTCTTGTAATCGCCGCCGGGCACGAAGCAGATTTCCTGTGAATCGGGCTTGTCAGCCAGTGCCAGGCCATGACGGCGCGCGATTTCTCGCACCTCTGACTTCAACAAACCACCGAGAGGAAACAAAGTCCGGCTGAGCTGCTCCTGGCTCAGGCCAAACAGGAAGTAGGTTTGGTCGCGGGATGAATCCACGGCGCGCTTCAGCAGCCAGCGACCGCCGGCGCTATCAAACTCAATTCGAGCGTAGTGCCCGGTGGCCAGGCGCTCGGCGCCAATCTGCCGTGCTGTTACCAGTAACTGATCGAACTTCAAGTGATTGTTGCACAGGCTGCAGGGGATAGGCGTGCGCCCGCTCAGGTACTCGCTCACAAACGGGCGCACCACCTCCCGCTCAAAGCGCTGCTCGTGATTGACCACGTAGTAGGGAATGCCGATGGTCTCCGCCACGCGGCGCGCGTCATAAACATCGTCCAACGAACAGCAGCGGCCCTGCACCGCCTCCGGCATGCCCTCGCGCCCTGCCAGGCGGCGCTGGTTCCATAACTGCATGGTCAGGCCGACCAGGTTGTACCCGTCGGCGCGCAGCATGGCCGCGACGGTGGACGAGTCCACACCGCCCGACATGGCGACGGCGATGGTTTCGAAAGCAGACATTAGCAAAAACCAGCCCTTAGCAATTAGCAGTTAACATTTAGCCAGTGAAGTTTTGTTTGCATATGAAGAATTTTCGCAACTGCTGCGCCATTCGCATCCTAGCCGTGGTCCAGTGCAAGCATTGAACCTGCTGGGCTAAGTGCTAATTGCTAACTGCTGATTACTGGTGTCGCTGGCGACAACTCCCGCAACCGCGCCACTGCTTGCGGAATCAGTGCCAGCGCAAAATCCACCTCTTCCGCCGTGTTCTGCTTGCCGAGGCTCAAGCGGATGCTGGCTCGGGCGCGATCCGGGCGCAAGCCCATCGCGGTAAGCACGTGTGAAGGCTCAATCGCGCCGGAAGAACAAGCAGCCCCCGTGGAGACCGCCAGTCCCTTCAGGTCGAGAGCAATCACCAGGGCTTCACCTTCAATATAGTCAAAATAAATGTTCGCCGTGTTGGGCACTCGCGGCGCTTCCCTGCCGTTCACGTCGGCGGAATTGATGGCCGCCAGCACGCCTGCCTGCAGCCGGTCGCGCAGCTCGGCAATTTGCCGCACGCTGCCGTCGCTCAGTCCGCGCAGCGCGATCTCCGCGGCCTTGCCCAGGGCCACAATGCCGGGAACATTTTCCGTGCCCGCGCGGCGCGAGCGCTCATGGCTGCCGCCATAAAGCAGCGGCTGCAGATGCGTTCCCTTCTTCACGTACAGCGCTCCGATTCCCTGGGGGGCGTGCATTTTGTGCCCGGAGATGGAAAGCAAGTCGCAGCCGATCCGCTTCACGTCCAGGAGCACCTTGCCCGCCGCCTGCACCGCGTCGGTGTGGAAGTAGACGTCGGCTTCGGCGGCCATGCGGCCAATCTCCTCCACCAGCTGCAGCACGCCGGTTTCGTTATTGGCCATCATCACAGTGATGAGGCGTGTATTGGGACGCAGCGCGCGCCGTACATCATCGGGATCAATCAGCCCGCGGCTATCCACGGGAACATAAGTCACCTCGCAGCCCATCTCCTCGAGGCGCTTGCCGGAATGCAGCACGGCATGGTGCTCGATGGTGGAGGTCACCAGGTGGTCGCCAGGCTTGATCAGGCCAAAGATGGCGAGGTTGTCGGCTTCCGTTCCACCGCTGGTGAACACCACTTCGGAAGCGCGGCAGCCCAGCAGCACCGCCACCGACTCACGTGCCCGCTCCACCGCTGCCCGCGTCTCCTGGCCATGATGGTGAATAGAAGACGCATTCCCGAAACGCTCGTTGAAGTACGGACGCATGGCCTCCAGCACCTCCGGCAGCACCGGCGTGGTGGCGTTGTTATCGAAATAGACGCGGCGAACAGACCCCACACCTCTATTCTAACCCGGAGGAGCTAAGTAGTTGAGCAATTAGCACTTGGGCAAGTGAGCCTTTGGCGAAGAGGCAATGTCTCCACGGCTCAAAATGGCTTAAGAGCGGCTCAGGGCGCGTTCCGTGCAGGCGCGAACGGCGGCGGGAAGTGCATCGGAGGCGTAGAAGCGGTCGTAGAAATCCACATCCACGTGGCAGAC
Source organism: Terriglobales bacterium (assembly GCA_035280085.1). Taxonomy (GTDB): domain Bacteria; phylum Acidobacteriota; class Terriglobia; order Terriglobales; family Acidobacteriaceae; genus JAICWP01. The sequence continues at coordinate 1,715 of DATEGM010000225.1, read as the reverse complement.
CTGAAACCCGATGATGGTACGGAAGGGCGCCGTGTAAGCGGGAAAGCGCCCGTAACGGCGGAAAACATAGTCACAATAGGCGATGGTGGCCTGCACGGCGGCGTCGCTGGACGCAGGGATTTGGGCGGCGGAAGCATCGGGGGTGCGCCAGGAACTTTGTTGCGCGCCGCCGCGATAGGCGCCATTCACTCCGAACTTGATTTCCACTAATGCGCGCACCGCTTCCTCCATGGATTTGTAGTAAGGCGGAGAGAAGGGCTTGAGCAATGTTTCGCCATCGTTTTCCAGTCCAAGTGGGAAAGGAACGGTGGGGTCTTTGCCCAGCCAGCGCGCGGGAGCGGAGAGAAACCAGGGCGCGCCGCCGTAGCGCGTAGCGGGCATGGAACCCATGCGGAAGCCGAGCGCCTGAAACCAGCTGAACTCATGCCGCGCAAAATTCGGAAAGCCGCCCAGGCCCAACGCTTCGGCCATGAGCCCTAAATTCTGCAGGACCATGCCGTGCTCGGTGGCCATGGATTCGAGCAGCGCGGTTTCCGCCATTTGAACCGTGGCGGTGCGCAGGTCGCGCGGATCATCATGCAGGTGGCCGCCCTTGCTGAGGGCAAAGCGGGCAATGCCGGCGGGGCGGAACCAGGCACGCTCGTCGCGCAGGAAAACGCCCATGGCCTCGCTGAACAACTCCAGGATGGCGTTGATGGTGAGCGCGGTGGTTTCGATGATGGGCAGGAAATACGTTGTTCCCGGCGCGTAGAGCGACCAGCGATTGATGGAAAAGTTGTAGCCGGGCTCCAGCGAAGGGGCAGTGCGGCGGTCGGAGAGTTGAATGCGGGTGCGCCTATAAAGGTCGGTTAACGCACCTTGTTGCGCCAACCGAACCAATTCCGCGAATTCGGACGGTGCGAAATCCTGAGGCCGCTTCAGCAGCCAGGTGCCGCGGTCGCTGGTGACGACCACGGAAACGGCATTCACCGCGTCCGGGCTGGCTACGGTACGCCCAAGTCTGCCTACCAGCATGCTGCCGCCTTGGCCCGGCCCGTAGGAGAGATCGGCCAGGGCGTAGCCGGTGATGCCGCAGGCGGCGAAAGCCAGCGCGGCTTCCTCATCCTCGGTCAGAGGCACAGGCTTGTGCGGACTGGGGTATTGAAAGGGGCCGGCGGGGACGGTCATCCCCAATCCCACGCGCCGCGAACGGCGACGGAGGAGGACTTCAAACAAAGTCGCTTTCAGCGGATCGAGAAACATTTTCAGACGGGCTGCTCTTGTGCAGCGCCCCGGTCCTTCAGCAGCTGAGCCACGTCCGGCCGCACCGCGCTGAGGGCATCGGCTGTCTCGCCGGCAATGGCCAGCAGGCGCACCCGCGTGCGCGCCCGAATGCAGCAGCCGGCATCAGGCCGGGTGACGTCGCCGAAATAGTCGCCGGGCTTGAGCGAGCCGAGCAGAACCTCGCCATCGCGGTCGGCGGAAACGATGTCCACTTCTCCCGCTTCCACCAGGTAGTTGTAGCGCCGGGTCTCGCCCGCGGCAACGATGATCTGCCCGGGCTCGTAAAGGGCGTGAGAAACGGCGCCGCGCTCGTCAATCCTGGGATTCACGATGTCGCGGCCCAGGATGAGCGTGAGCCACCAGTCGAACATCAGGCGCACCCGCCGGGTCCAGCTGGGCACGAACATGGTGAGCACGATAAAGCGCCAGGCAATCCAGGCCAGGTAGCCGCA
>DATEGM010000224.1:0-6946 GCA_035280085.1 Terriglobales bacterium | reverse complement strand
TTTGCTGTCCTTTTCCACCGCGGCCGTCGTTGTGCCAGCAGTGGCTGCGGTCAGGTGGGCAGTGGCGCTGGGCAGGGCGATGGCAATCAGCCCCGGCAGAATCACCAGGAAAGGGAAGAACATCTTAGGGAACGCCGCTATAAGAGGGGTGCGCCGCGCTGCCACCATCGAATCCGCCGCCATGGCCCGCTGCACCACCAGGAAGTCGGTGCACCAGTAGCCGAACGACAATACAAATCCCAGCCCCGCCACCAGCCCGAACCAGTCCACCCCGAGGGGATTAGTCTGAGCGCTGCTCATGCCCATCCAGGAGTGGGTGAAGGTGGCGGGCAGCTTTTGCGTTAGCCCCTGCCAGCCGCCCACGTTTTTCAGCCCCAGCCACACCAGGGGGATAAAGCCGGCCACAATCAAAAAGAATTGCAGCACCTCGTTGTAGATGGCGCTGGTGAGCCCGCCAAGGAGAATGTAAACCAGCACGATGATGGCGGAAGCGATCACGCTGACGTGAAAAATGCCGCTGCGCGCGATGTGCAGCCGGTCAAAGATGGGGTCCAGCACGTGCAGCACCTGGATTAACCGCGCCATGGCATACATCGATATGCCCGAAGAAAACACCGTCATTACGGCGAAAGAAATCGCGTTCAACCCGCGTGTCTTCTCGTCAAAGCGCAGGCGCAGGTACTCGGGTACGGAGCGCGCCTTCGAGCCGTAATAGAACGGCATCATGAACAGGCCTACGAAGATCATGGCCGGGATGGCGCCAATCCAGTAGAAGTGGCTGGTGGCGATGCCGTACTTGGCCCCGGAGGCCGCCATGCCAATTACTTCCTGCGCCCCCAGGTTGGCGGAGAGAAAAGCCAGGCCGGCGATCCAGGCGGGAATGGAGCGGCCGGCCAGGAAAAAATCGGTGCTGGTCTTGACGTGGCGCTTCAGTACCGCCCCGATCCCCAGCACCGAGGCGAAGTACAGCAGCATGATGATCCAGTCAATGTAGGTGAGTCCCACGCGGTTCCTCAGCGGCGCTCATGGACGGAGGGACACCTTACAACTCCAACCGCCCTGCCAGCAAGTGCCCCGGTCTATTCACTGCCGAGCGCGCAGAGATCGCGGAGACAACTGCGGGTCGCCCCTATGCGATAATTTGTCCATGAGCTCCTCCCCTTCCTTGCCTGTTGGCCGCACCGTCTTTTGTGTCAAGTTCAAGCGCGATCTGCCCGGCCTCGACGAACCGCCATTCGACAACCCGCTCGGCCAGCGCATCTACGAGCACGTTTCCCGCGACGCTTGGGCCATGTGGGTGGACCACTGCAAGATCCTGCTGAACGAATACCGTCTCAACCCCGCCAACCCTCAGGACCAGGAATTTCTGGCCAAGCAACTGGAGCAGTTCTTCTTCGGCGAGGGCGCTGCCCTTCCCGCCGAATACGTCCCGCCCCCAAAAAAGCAGTAAGCCGAGCCTTCCCCCCTAAGTGACCTTTGTAATTCGCGGCTTGGCCGCGTGGAGGTTAGCATTCGCCTGTGCGAAAAGCACTCAAGCTGGCGGCCACGGCGCTCGCTCTCATCGTGCTCGTCGTCGTGCTCATGTGCGGCACGATGATCCTCTACCTCGGGCATTGTGAGGGACAGGTCCGGGCTCAGCGCAATCAGGTGCGGATTGGAATGACGGTGGACGACGTCGTGCCCTTGGTGCACGGCGCGTGCATAAGAGCGCATGCGGTGTTGCCGGACAATGTTTCCGACGACCAGGGCGTCCACTACGCTGCCGTCGTTGTCGATTCCACTGGCACGTTCCGGTCCCTGGACACTCCCCGGCTCACCGATGACGAAACAATAGCGGTGATAAAGCAGAAGATGTCGGATGGCTATGAGTGGCGCTGGCGCTACACCTTTGTGAATGCGACGCCCCAGCATTTTTCCTTTACCGTAACTTTCGGTCGGGACGGGCGTGTCAAGGATGTCACCGACGTTTGGGGGTGGGACTGACCTTCGACGCCCACCCAGCCTCTATCGCTTTCCCGTCCTGATCATTTCGAACAGGTCGTTGGCCCGCTTTCGTCCCAGTGACCCCACGTAGGCACCCGCGTTGCCGGTGATGAACGACAAGAACGCTTCGTAGATCTGCGCCCGCTCGGTATACATGTGCAGCACGCCGGCGGCAAAGAGGCGCGAAAGGGGAATGCAGCCGCACACGATCAACACCCAGCGCCACGGCTTTCCCGGCCGCAACGCGCCCATTACCATGCAGAAAAACAGCGCCAGGAAGCCGGTCAGCATCAGGTCGCCGACGGCCACTTCAGCGAAGGCGCTCGCCGCTCCCAACAGCAGTGCCAGCGCGTACCAGGGAACTTCGCCGGCTTTCGCCGGTTCCCGGGCCAGGGAAGGGATCGGCGCTGTTGCGCCGGTGGCAGGCTTTTCTGGAATCGCAGCGGCGGGTTTAGGCGCGGGAACTTCTGCCATCAAGGGCCCTCAGCTGGAATAAGTATAGAAGCCGCGGCCCGACTTCCGCCCCAGCCAGCCCGCATCCACCATTTTGATCAGCAGCGGGCAAGGCCGGTACTTGGGGTCACCCAGCCCATCGTGCAGCACGCGCATGATGTCCAGGCAAACGTCCAGGCCAATGAAGTCGGCCAGCGTCAGCGGCCCCATGGGATGGTTCATGCCAAGTTTGAACACTTCATCTACAGCCTGCGCGGTAGCCACGCCTTCCATCACGGCGTACATGGCTTCGTTGAGCAGCGGCATCAGCACGCGGTTGGAAACGAAACCGGGCGCGTCGTTTACCTCTACCGGCGTCTTGTCGAGCTTCACCGCCAGCGCGCGCACGGCTTCATAAGTTTCCTGCGAGGTGGCCAGCCCGCGAATCACTTCCACCAGCTTCATGACCGGCACGGGATTGAAGAAGTGCATGCCAATCACCTGCTGCGGCCGCCTGGTCAGCGCCCCCAGCCTGGTGATGGAAATAGAAGAGGTGTTCGAAGCCATTATCACTTCAGGGCGGCACACCTGGTCGAGCTCGTGAAAGAGCTGAGCCTTGATCTCGAATTTCTCGGTGGCCGCTTCCACCACGAAATCACAGCCTGCCAGCCGCTGCCGTTCCGTGACCGGTTGAATGCGTGCCAGGGCCGCGCTGCGGTCGTCGGCAGTGATCTTGTTCTTAGCTACTTCACGTTCCAGGTTCTTGCCGATGGTGGCCACCGCGCGCTCCAGGAAGCGCTGCTCCACATCGCACAGCACGACCTGATATCCATGGCTGGCAAACGCGTGGGCGATGCCGTTGCCCATAGTGCCCGCGCCCACTACTCCAACGGTCTTGATCTCCATGCTGGCCTTGCCCTCGCAGACGAAACTTAAAAGTGTAGCAGGGTGCGGCGGGCAACGTCAGACAGGAGCGACGCGCCGCGCCGCCCGCGACGTACATAGCAGGGACCCAACCCAGCATGAGCGGCGCCATTTCCCACGTCGCCATCCGTTCGGTTAAAATTTCTTGAGTCCCGACCCGTGGGATTTCACTCCAACGTTCAGCCGTCACTTCAAAAGGAGGAACACCGATGCCGAAAAAGAGCAAGCCGGCCAGCAGCGCCGACGCCCAAACTATTCTCCAGCTCTATGACTTCCGCCGCGAAGCCGAAATGCGCAAAGCGCGCAACTTCATCGCCAACTGGTGGCCGCAAAGCGCCGACGATATCGTCAACCTCGCCATGGCCTGGGGCACGCCGGAAAATGCCTGGATGCGCCAGGTGTTTACTTATTGGGAGATGGCCGCCGCCCTGGCATTGCGCGGAGCTATCAATCCCGGACTGGCATTCGACTGCCTGGGCGAGATGTGGTTCGTTTACTCCAAGGTGAAACCCCATTTGAAGGAGATGCGGCAGAAGCTGAACGCACCCGAATCCTTCGCCAACATCGAGAAGTTTGTCGAGGGTACGCCGGAGGGCCGCCAGCGCCTGAAGACCATGCAGGAACGCCTGGCGAAATTCGCGGAAAGGTTCGCGAAGGCAAAGGCTGCAGACTAGCGCAACGAGCTTTTCAGTGGATCTTGGGTTGCAATAGGTGGAAGTGCGGGCTTCAGCCCCGCGACTCACGCCAACATCATACGGGCTTTGGCTCCGGTGGGGGATCGCAGGGGCTAAAGCCCTAATTGTTTTGACCAGGTATATCCCCGGACTAAAGTCCGGGGCTTCCACTCAGGAGATGTATTCGCGGATGTATTCGTCGCGGCTGCTGGCCAGTTCGTGCGCGCTGCCGTCAAAAATCACTTTCCCATCCCGCAGAACGAGGAAGCTGGTGCGGGTGTCAATGTGCGCCCCGTTCACCGGCACCATGCGGTTCTGAGCGCGATCAAAGTAGTGGGTTGCCATGGTGAAGGCATCCTGCAGGCGATGGCTCACCAGCAGTGAACTGTTGTGGTACACGTCGCGCTGCTTGACGAGAAGCTCAATAATGGTGGTTGACGTCACCGGGTCCAGCCCGCCGGTGGGCGAATCGTAGAGAACGATTTCCGGCTGGTCCACAATGGCGCGGGCAATCGCCACCCGCCGCCGCATCCCCCCAGAAAGCTCACTGGGCAGCATGTTCAGGGTGTGTTCCAGTTCCACAAAGCGCAGCGCCTCTTCCACCCGCTTCTGTATGGTCTCTTCCGGAACGTCCTCTTCAATCAGGCGGTAGGCCACGTTGTCGCGCACAGTCAGGGAATCGAACAACGCGCTCTCCTGGAACACCATGCCGATCCGGCGCCGCAGCTCGAACAGTTCTTCCTCCTTCATGGCGCTAACTTCCTGGCCCAGCACCCAGATGCTGCCCCGGTTGGGCCGGAGCAGGCCCATGGTCAGCTTCAGAATGGTGCTTTTCCCCGAGCCCGCCACTCCCAGCAGCGCCTTGGTCTCGCCGCGCTCCAGGGAAAAGGAAATGCCGTCCAGGACCGGATTGCCTTCAAAGCTAATGGCAACGTCTTCGAATACGATGACCGGCTGACGCTGCGCTTCGTTCAGGCGGGCGGAGGATTCGGCGGGGAGGACAGGCGCGGGCATCTCACTTGAGCAGGTAGAGAAGCAGCTGCGATGTGAAGTAGTTTACCGCCAGGATCAGGATAGATGCGGCCACTACGGCCTGGGTGGTGGCGCGGCCCACTCCCTGGGTACCGCCGCGCGAGGTAAGGCCGTAATAGCAGCCGATGGTCGCCACCAGAAAACCGAATAGCAGCGGCTTGATGAGTCCAATAATTACATCGCCAAATTCCAGGCTCTGGTAGGCGTTGCTCCAGTACTGGTGCGCGTCCAGGTGCAGCCCCAGTTGCGAAACTGCGAAACCGCCGGTCAGCCCGAAGAAGTCGCAGATGATGGTGAGGAAGAACAGCATGATGATGGTAGCCACCACCCGGGGCGTCACCAGCTTCTTGGAAGGGTCGGTGCCCAGGGCGCGCATGGCGTCAATCTGCTCGGTGACTTTCATCGAGCCCAGTTCGCTGGCCATGCCCGAAGCGTTGCGCCCAGCGACCATCAGCCCGGCCAGCGTGGGGCCCAGTTCACGCACCATGGAGATGGAGACCAGCTGCCCGGTCAGGCTGAGCGACCCGTATTGCTCCAGGGTGCGGGCGGCATTCAGCGCCAGAACGCCTCCGGTGAAGAAGCCGGTGAGCACCACGATGGGCAGCGAACCCACGCCGATGAGGTCGGCCTGCTGCAGCGTGTCCGCCACATAGCGCGGCTGGCGAAACACGTTGGCGATGGACCGCGCCGCCAGGTAGGTCCAGTCCTGGACGGCCAGCACGAAGTTCTTGGTCCAGTCAGTTGGAGAAATCAGTTCCATCTGGAGCGTTATCAGAAATATAGCAGCAGAGGCGGGAGGCTGGTAGTTGGAAGCAGGAGTCGGGAGTCTTGAGTTAGCGCCGCTACGCCTCAGCGGCGCTTTTCGCGGGGCTGCAAGCGGCAGTAGCGTTTGATCAACTTTTCTTGTGCGTCGCTGAGGGACTGAAACTGCAGGCCGTAATAACCGGTATCGTGCCGCACCAGGGCTTCGACCCAGATGGGTTGGGTGGCTATGGGAAGGTGCATTTCCAGGGAAACCGCCTGGCCAGTTCGCATACCCTCAACCCCGCGGAGGCTGAGGCCGCCTTCGGAGATACCATCGGCTTGCGCGCGCAGGGAAGCGATCTCCCGCTCTCCAACTACGCTGACTACAAGCGGCACTTCGGCCTGAAACCTGGGGAATACCCGGCGATCAGGAGGGCCGGAAAACCGAGCCATCAACCATCTTGCTAAACCGGTCAAATGACCTCACCCGCACGGCACTGGTTGTCCCAGCGCGTCTTTCACCCTTTGCAGCAACTCTTCGGCCGGAATCGGCTTGGGAATAAGCTCGCAATCCAGTCCGGTCGCCTCTGCCCGCTGAACCTCATAGCCGGCTTCGGGATCACCGGACATCAACAGCATTCTGCAACCAGGAACACAACTGCGCAAGTCACGAGCCAGTTCTACACCGGTGCCATCGGGAAGTTCGAGTTCGATCAGCGCCAAGTCCGGCGACATACCGGCGCAGACCCGCATTGCTTCCGTCCGGCTACCCACGGCAACGCAGTGGTAGCCGTTTTCGCGCAGCACCCACATCAGCGTGGTGCTGACCGCGGGGGCGTCATCTACCACCAGAATGGCAGGTTTATGGCGGGCATGGGCTTTGCTCATGGCGCCCTCCGGGGAGGCCGGCGTTCAGCCTTCAACTGGAGCATGGCGCACCCGGGGACATTTCGCTATGACCGGAGTCACGGGTTGATGTGATTCATGGTGCCGTATAATCCGTGCAGGAACTCTCCTATTTGCATGCACAACGCGCGGCCTAACTGGGCGGAGGTGTCGCTGGGGGCGCTGCGGCGCAACTATCGCGCTTTACGAAAACTGGCTGGCTCCGAGGTTGAAATCTGTGCGGTGGTGAAGGCGGATGCCTATGGCCATGG
>DATEGM010000223.1:0-7014 GCA_035280085.1 Terriglobales bacterium | reverse complement strand
GCAGCGCACGCGGGCATGGGGCGAAAGCTGGTAGGCGGTAAATTCGGGATTCATCACCGAATGGCAGAGCTGGCCGCAAAACTGTGTGGAGTCAGTGAATTCATAACCGCGATAGCTGCCCACCGCGCTGAGCACCACGAAGACCACCACAAAGCTGAAGAAGAAGGCGACTGTGCTGCGCTGCGCCGGCTCGTTGAAATCAATTTGCGGGTAGACCGGCCCTTCAAGTCCCTCCTGCCGCAGCCGCTGCCGCCGCGCGAGGTACATGCCCGCGGGAATCATCAGCAGTCCCAGGATGAAGAACCCGGGCAGGATCATGTAGGCGAGAATGCCGACGTACGGGCTATGGCGGGGAGAGAAAACGTCAATCAGGAAGAGAAACAGTATATTGGCCAGGCTGACCAGCGCCAGCGCGCCGCCGATGGCAGCCAAGGGGTGACGAAAACGATTGGCGATGCGAATTCGCCGCTGGTCAGCTTCTATGTTGGCATCGTTATCCATAACATCCATGAGCCTAAACTATTCCTCCCTGCCGTCCTATGGCCATGGGGCTAATTCCTCTTGCTTTTCCGTGTTCGCGGGGGCCGCTTTCGCCGTGGTCTCTGCAGGCGCTCCGTCCCCGTTCTTGCCAGCCTTCGCTGCGACTTCAGCCTGGTCCTTTTCAGCGGGCTTCTGCTCCGCGCCGTTGGCCTCGAGCAGTGATTTCGAATCGAGCCCATGCTCTTCGCGGTAGTGTTCCAGCGACATTTTGCCGTCGTACCACGCCCAGTTCATAGGGTAAGTATCGGGATCGAAGAACACCTGGTAGAAGTGCCAAGCCAGAATGGCGAGGGTGGCCAGCACCGCCTCATAGAAGTGGACGGCCGAGGCAATATCCAGCCACCAGCGCGGCACCAGGTCGCCCACGGTAACCTTCGCCCACAGCATGATGCCGGTGCCCGCCATGATGACCATGCCCCAGACCAGCGCCCAGTACTCGGCCTTTTCCGCATAGTTGAAGCGGGCGAATTGCGGCTTCTCATAACCGAGCCCCAGGTAGTAGCCGAGATTTGCGACCACGTCGCGGGCATCTTTCATGCCGGGCAGGAAGTCGCGCAGCAAACGCCGGCCCTCGCGGCTGACGGCGGCGTAGATAATGTGGTACAGGCCGAGGGAGATGAGCACTACCGCCGCCACGCGGTGCACAATGCCGCGCACTTTTTCGCCACCCACCATGGCGGCAAACCAGGAGTCGGGAAACTTGAGCGCGAACCCTGTGATCACCAGCACGAAGAAGCTGGTCAGCAGGATGAGGTGCTGCACGCGCTGGTTGGGGCTCATGCGGACCAGCACGCGGTGCTCGGCCTTGCGCCGCGCCACCGCCTTCATGCGCCAGATGAGGAAATTGTGGGCCAGCATGGCGCCGATGACCGCCAGAATCATGCTGATGTAGAAACGGCGCACCCAGCGCACGGCCACGCTGCCGGTATCGGCCGAAAGCGGCGCATCCACGTGCACCCGGGCGAGCACAAACTTTTCGGTAACGCCGGGATGGCACTGGCCACAGGTCCTCACCAGGTTGGCGCGATTAATGGTGGAGCGCGGATCCGACGAGGGCAGGATGTTGTGCACGCCATGGCAACTGGCGCAATTGGCCACCACCTGCGAGCCCAGACGAGAGGCCAGGCCGTGATAGCTGTCCATGTAAGTGCTCACCCGGTGGGCCGGCACACCAAATTCCTGCGTGAGGCGCACGCCTTCATGACAACGGGCGCAGGTGGCTTGGGCCACCGATTGCGACGAAACCGTGGAGGCCGGGTCCAGCGGCGCCTTGATGGAGTGGATGCCGTGGCAGTCGGTGCACACCGGCGCCTGCCAGTTGCCGCGAGCGATGGCCTGCCCGTGAATACTCTCCGTGTAAACCTGCTTCACGCCAGCGTGGCATTGGGCGCAGGTGTTGGGCACGTTGAACTTGAAGATCGGCGACTTGGGGTCGCCTGCGGTGCGGATTTCGTGGCTGCCGTGGCAGTCGGTGCACACCGCGGCACCGTCTTTGCCCGCCGCCACGGCGCGCCCGTGCACGCTTTCTTCATACGACACAAAGGGCTGAGCGCTGTGGCCGCTGGCCTCCATCACGAATTTCTGGCCGTGGCAGGAGCCGCAAGTAGCGGGAATATTGCTGCGGTGGACCCGGGAAGCGGGATCGTTAGCGGGCAGAATTTCATGCGGGCTGCCGTGGCAATCCATGCAGCGCGCCGCGCGCCTGTCGCCTTTCTTCAGCGCCGCTGCGTGAAAGCCGGTATCGTAGGCAGCCTGCTGATCGGCGTGGCAGGTGGCGCAGGCCGGTTTAGACGGCGTGGCCTCATGTGGCACTGCTTTTACGTCGCTGTGGCAGTCAGTGCAACCGAAGGCGCTGTGCACCGAGCCCTGGAACTTCTTATCATTTACATACAGGCTGACCTGCTTGCCGTTTTCTTCCTTGCTCAGGGTGTTATCGCCGTGGCAGGCGAGGCAGTCGGCATTGCTCAACTTCTGAGCGAAAGAAATTCCGCTCAGCAGGAGAAGTAGGGCAGCCAGCGCCCAAACTCCAGGGCGAGAAGGGCGAAGGCGCGGTGCGGAATCGGCACCAGAGTGCATGGAACTGACCTCCTCCAGTCGGTCAGCCTTACCCTCTATTGTTCCCAGATTGGCACACGGAGCCGCAGTGAGTGACCGCACAGGCGCCTGTGACAGGGATCACCGGAGGACGGTAACCATGGTCATAGGCGGATGGCGCGAGGCGGCGCCGCGATCGGGCGGCCATCTCCGCGGACGCGTAGCCGGCAGCGGCGTAAGCTCAGCCGATGAGATTCAGACGTTCGGCGGCGGCGCGGCTGGCGAGGGCGTCAATGCGATCCAACGCCCGCTTGTGTTCTGGGTAATTCTGGCTCTCCGTGGCAAGCACCAGCGACGGCCAACTCTCCACAAACATCCTGATGTTTTTGACTTCCTCATCGGACGCCCGCCTTGATTCCAGGAACTGCGCACAGCGCACAAAATCCAAAGCTCGAAGATCAGCCATGTGTCACGCCCCCTGCGCTAAGGGTAACGCGGCGGTCAAGCTGAGGTGGATTTGGGTGCTGTGGGAACGAAAGCGGGGCGGTTGGTAGCGCTACCGGGAATCGAACCCGGGTTTGAAGATTGAGAATCTTCCGTCCTAACCCCTAGACGATAGCGCCACTGGGCGAGACTTATTGATTATAACAAGGCAGGTTTCAAGGTTTCACAGGTTTGAAGGTTTCACAGGTTTCCAGCTTTCGAAGATCGCAGGCGTTCGCAGTTCGCGATTGCTGTCCGAAACTTGCGAAACCTTGAAACTTTGAAACCTGTCCGGTGCCTTCACTCCACAAATCTGCTGTAATACACCCGCGTCTTATACTCCCAGTCCACCAGCCCGTCCTGCTGGTAACGGCGGAAGATGGCCTCGAGTTCGCAGCGCATCTGCTCGTGTCCAGGCTGGCCGGCGGCGGGCACGTAAGAAGATGACAGCCAGCGCCCCTGTACCCCTTCCCAGTCGAACTGCTGGCGGATGAAAAACACTTCCTGGCGGAAATGGCCGGGGTGGAAGAACTCCGTCAGCGCCTCTTCGTCTATGTTGCGGTGGTCCACGCGGGCATAATCCCGCGAATAGCGGTGCAGCAGCTGCTCGTAGTCGGCGAGGAAGGGAGTGGAGGTGAGGCGCTCGTTCCAGACCAGCGCCACCCAGCCGCCGGGCTTAAGGATGCGCGCAAATTCGGCGCGAGCACGGGGGCGGTCGAACCAGTGGAAAGCCTGACCGGCGGTGACCAGATCCACGCTGCGCGGGTCCAGGCCAGTGGCCTCGGCACGGCCTTCGCGGCTGATGAGCTGAGAGAAGCCGCGCAGGTATTCTTCCCCAGCGGCGCGCATGGCGGCGTTGGGTTCGACGGCAAACACCCGGTTGCCGTTTTCCAGGAAGATTTTGGTGAGCAGGCCGGTACCGGAGCCGATATCGGCCACCACCCACTGCGGGGTCAGCCCACAGTGGCGGCGCAGGCATTCCAGCAGCTCCGGCGGATAGCTGGGGCGATAGCGAACGTAGTCGGCAACGCGATCAGAAAAACGTTCGGTGGGGCGAAGCTCGGTCGTCGGTGGTTGATCGTTGGTCATTGGGCGCTGGGTGTAAGAACCAGATTACAACTAAGGGCGGGAAGGTGCGACGCCAGCCCGCTACGCAGGGATTCTCTCGCCGACTAAAGTCGGCTCGGAAATGGAAAAAGGAGCCTATTCACCCGGCTAAAGCCGGGTGCTTCCACGGTTGGCTCAAAATGCATGGGTCCTTCGCTCGTGCCCCCTCGCAAGCTCGGGTCGCGCTCGTTTAGGACGACATTGGCGAAACTTTTCATGTGAGGGAAACGAAGGAAAGCGGGATTTCCACGCAGCCCAATGCCGCCAATCAACGAGCTTGCGAGTGCTTGACAACCTCTTGGGCAAGGGGCACAATCTTACTAGGCGAATAAAAAGCGAAAGTAGCTGGATCGCCCCACCCAGCCGTCATTTCCGAGGGTCCTTTATGTCTTCCGCCGTAATTCACGCCTCCTTGCCGTCACCGCTTTTGCCGTTGGAAACACCAGTCCCCGAGCCTGCCCGCAATCGCCTGCTGGAGCTTCCCCGGGGGGTAGTGCCTGGCTCGAAGCTGGAGGTGCGGCCGGCGCCCGCAACCGTGCCCAGCGGCATAGCCCAGATAGATGCCCTGACCGGGGGTTTGCCGCGGGGCGGGCTCACCGAAATTTTTGGGCCTGCCTCATCCGGGCGCACCAGCCTGATTCTGGCAGCCCTGGCCGATGCCACCCGCCGCCAGGAAGTCTGCGCTCTGGTGGACGCCGGCGACAGCCTGCATCCCGAATCCGCGGCCGCTGCCGGCCTGGACCTGCGCCGGCTACTGTGGATCCGTTGCGGAGGAAATCTGGCACAGAAACACAGAGACACCGAGGGGATTGAAGAATTAAAGAATGAAAAATGGGGAATGGAAAACCAAAAAACAAATTCTTTGCCGCAGATCAACACGGATCAACGCGAATCAGGGTCAATTCATCATTCATCATTCGCCATTCATCATTCGTCTCGAAACTCGAAACTTGGAACTCGAAACTTTTCTGGCAACTGGCAACTGACCACTGACCACTGCGTTTCCACTCGTCAATCGTCAATCATCAATCGTCAATCGTCCCCCTGGGACCGCCGCCTGGAGCAGGTCCTGAAAACCACCGACCTGCTGCTGCAGAGCGGCGGTTTCGGCATGGTGGTAGTGGATTTGGCGGACGTGCCGCCGCGCTTTGCGCGCCGCATTCCGCTGGCCTCGTGGTTCCGATTCCGGCGCGCGGTGGAGAACACGCCCACGGTGCTGCTGGTGGTAGAGCAAGAGCCGTATGCCAAGACGTGCGCGTCGCTGGTGCTGAGAATGCAGCAGTCAGCATTCAGCATTCAGCACTCAGCCAGTCACGGCTGGAAGGTTAACCAGGAACATTCAACTTTTACGATCGCGAAATGTGTGGAGAATGTGCTGCCGGCACACGCGCAGCTCCTGCGGGAATTGCCGGTGGAAGCGGAAATTGTGCACGCGCGCCTGCAGCGCAAGCCGGCGCAATCCGTTTCTACGCGATTCTCCATGTGCGCCAGTTGGGCAAATTCGCTTGCGGGCTGATTGCTGAGCTGAGTGCTTTTTGCTGACTACCGACTCCTGATTACTGACTACCGGTTTTATGCCCTTTGCCTGCATCTTCGTTCCTGATTTTTCCGTGGAGGCGGTAGTGCGCGCCGAACCGCAACTGCGGGAACAAGCTGTGGCCGTGCTCGCCGGCAAGCCGCCCCTGGTGCGGGTATTCGCCGCCAATGAAAAGGCGCGCGACTGCGGAGTGGAACCGGGCATGACCAAGCTGCAGGCGGAAGTCTCCCCCCAGGTGGCGCTGCGGCCTCGTTCGCTGCTAGAAGAAGCCGCCGCGCATGCCGCGCTGCTGGATGGCGCGCAGTCGTTCTCGCCACGCGTGGAAGATATGGCGGCAGACACGGTGATTCTCGATCTCGCCGGCCTGGAGCGCCTGTTCGGCGCCGCCGCCCAGATCGCCCGCGACCTGGCGCGCCGCATCTCCGACCTCGGCCTGGAAGCCAATGTGGCTGTGGCCGCCAATCCCGACGCCGCCATGCACGCCGCCCGCGGCTTTCCTGGCGTGACTCTTATTCCCGCAGGTAAAGAGGCCGAGCGCCTGGGCGATTTGCCGGTAGAGGTGCTGCTTGCGGAGTTCAGGAGTCAGGAGTCAGGAGTCGGGAGTCAGGGGGGAGTTGCCAGTAATCCGGAAAGTAAGCAGCATGAAGCCCGGCGCGCGCTGGAAATTCTGGAAACGCTGGACCGCTGGGGCGTGCGCAATTGCCGCACTTTGGCGGCTCTGCCTGAGGTCGCGCTCAGCGAGCGCCTGGGGCAGGAGGGCCTGCGGCTGCAGCGAATGGCTCGTGGGGCGACAGAACGCTCGCTGACAGTGAGCGAGCCGGCTCTGAGTTTTGAGGAAGCGGTCGAACTGGAGTATCCGGTGGCCCTGCTGGAGCCGCTGGCCTTTCTTCTTAACCGGCTGCTGGAGCAGCTTTGCGCCCGGCTTGCTGCCCGCGCCCTGGCCACCAATGAGCTGCGTCTGCGGATGGAACTGGAAAATGCGCCACAAAGGCACGGAGACACGGAGCAAATTGAAGAATTAAAGAATAAAGAATGTCGAATTGAAAGACAACAATCAACGATAAACGACGAACAACCAACTTCTTCGCCGCGGATCAACCCGGAGGAACGCGGATCAGGAGCAATTCGTCATTCATCATTCGTAAATCTTCAATCCGCTCGAAACTCGAAATTTGAAACTCGAAACCTTGCCGACAACTGGCACCTGACAAATGACAACTGCATTTCCAATCGTCAATCTTCAATCTTCAATCGTCAATCCTCCGTGTCTCCGTGGCTCCGTGGCGAAAGAATCTATGCCCGCGCCTTGCATC
>DATEGM010000222.1:0-3224 GCA_035280085.1 Terriglobales bacterium | reverse complement strand
CCTGCGCTATGACCTCATGGTCGGCGCCGAACTGGTCGCCCTCGCCCTGCGCACCAGCCTGATCCTCTCTGTTCTTCTCCTGGGATACGGACTGGCGGCCATGGCGTGGGCGACTTTTGCCGGCGGCCTCACCGCCATGCTATTGCAGGCCGGGCTCACGGTCAGGAAGTACCCCTGGCTGCGCCTGCGCCTCAGCGCGCCCGGCGCCGGCGTCACCCGCAGCCTCGCGTCCTATAGCGTCTTCTCCTTTGCCGGACAACTTTCTGACCGCCTGCGCTTCCAGGCGGATCCCATAGTGGTCTCCATGTTTGTGGGCCTGGCCGCGGTCACTCATTACCGCATTGCCGGCACCCTGGCCCAGCAGTTCATTGTTCTCACCGTGGCGGTGACCGGCGTGTTTGCGCCCCTGTTTAGCCGCCTGTACGGAGCAGGCGACTTCGAGGGCATGCGCGCAACCTTCTTCTTTGCCACCAAGATTTCGATTAGCGTCGCTACCTTCCTGGGCTTCGGCCTCATTGCCTGGGGGCGGCCCTTCATCCAGCGCTGGATGGGGCCGGCGTATCTCGACGCCTACGCGCCACTCGTCATCCTGGCCGTTGCCATCACGTTTGACCTCTGGCAGGCGCCCTCGGTGGACCTGCTCTACGCCATCGCTAAGCACCGCGCCTATGCCTGCCTCAACTCCGTGGAAGGCGTTCTGAACCTGGGACTAAGCCTGTGGCTGGTGCGGCGCTACGGCATGGTGGGAGTGGCGCTGGGAACACTGGGAGCGATGTCGCTCATGCGGCTGGCGGTGCAGCCGGTCTGGGTTTGCCGGCTGAGCGAGGTGCAATTGAGCGCGTATCTGAAAACCGCCGGCTCAGCGCTGGGCAAAGCGCTCATGGCTGCTGGGATTGTATGGGTCGCATGTGGCTGGGCGATCAATCCAGATTACTCGTCTCTGGCCGGCTCGGCCGGCGCCGCCCTATGCGTTTACTCAACAGCCGTGCTGTTCCTGGTGTTCGACGGCGCAGAGCGGCAGCGAGTCTGGTCGGCGATTGCTCCCCTAACGCGAATCCTGCGCCCCCAGCCGCTTCCCGCAATGACCAGCACCGCCCCCACGGCGCACTGAACGAAAATTTCGTGAAGGTCTGTTTCATTTCACATTCTGCCCGCATGGGCGGGGCGGAAATGGTTCTGCTCGAGACCATTGAAGTCCTCCGCGAGAGCGGTGTGGGCTGCTATGCAGTGCTGCCCTCGCACGGCCCGCTGCTCGCCGAACTGGAGAAGCTGCATGTTCCGGTCCTGGTGACC
Organism: Terriglobales bacterium; assembly: GCA_035280085.1. Taxonomy (GTDB): domain Bacteria; phylum Acidobacteriota; class Terriglobia; order Terriglobales; family Acidobacteriaceae; genus JAICWP01. Next base: position 1,931 of record DATEGM010000222.1, on the reverse strand, counting down.
TCCTACGCATTGTGGGCGTCGCGCGAAAGGGTTTCTCTCCTGCGCCGGCTGCGTGCCCTGCTCAACATGACGGCGAAGTCATTGCTCATCGCCCGCCAGGCAGCGCACTGGGGCTGCGACATCGTGTACAGCAACACCACGACGGTATGTGTCGGCGCCTTCGCCGCGGCCCTGCTCGGCCGCCCGCACGTTTGGCACCTGCACGAGTTCGGTCCCAGGATGGGCCTCAAGTTCATCTTTGGCGAGCGCCGGTCACACTGGTTGATGAACCGGCTTTCCTCGCTGATCATCGCACCCTCTCATGCCGTTGCCGCCGAAGCCGGCGCCTGGCTGCCGAGCGCGCCCCTGCGTGTCGTCTACTGTTCGCTGCACCGTTCCGTGCGCGGCGGAGGTATCGTCCCCCCAAACGGCAAGTTTCGCTGCGTCCTCTCCGGAGCCATCGCCGCAAACAAGCGCCAGGAGGACGCTGTGCTGGCTCTGGCCGAATTGCGCCGGCGGCAGGTCGAGGCCGAACTGCTGCTTGTAGGCGAAGGCGATGGCGAATATGGCCGTCGCCTGCTGAAACTGGTCGCACAGAACCATCTGCAGGATCGGGTGCGCTTCCTCGGCCAGTTGGACGACCCCATGCCCGAACTCCGCGCCGCCGACGTGGCTCTCGTATGCTCCGGGGCCGAAGGATTCGGAAGAGCAACCATCGAGGCCATGCTTGCCGGCAAGCCGGTGATCGGTGCCGACAATACTGCCACCGCTGAACTCATCCGCGACGGTTTGAACGGCCTGCTCTACCGCACCGGCGACCCGCAGGATCTCGCCGGCAAAATTGACTACCTGTTTCGCAACCCGGACCTCGCATCACGCCTTGGCAGCAACGGCCAAGCCTGGGCACAGCGCGTCTTCACCCGCGACCGCTACTGCGAGGAACTGCTCCCCTTGCTCACCGAACTCCTTCCTTATGCCGCCTGGGGCCTGGCAGCATGAACCGCCACATTATCTCGGTGGCCATGTGTACCTGCAACGGCGCCCGCTTCCTCTGCGAGCAGTTGCTGAGCGTTGCCCGGCAGACCATCCTGCCCGCCGAACTGGTTATTTGCGACGACGCCTCCACCGACTCGACCCCACAACTCCTCGCGCAATTCGCCGCCAACTCGCCCATCCCCGTGCGCCTGGTGCGCAACTCCAGCAAGCTGGGTTGCACCCGCAATTTCGAGCGGGCAATCCGCCTGTGTGAAGGCGAAATGATTGTTCTGGCCGACCAGGACGATGTCTGGAAGCCGGACAAGCTCGCTGTCATGGCGGAAGCGTTCGCCGCCAACCCGGGCGCCGGTTACGTCTTTTCTGACGCTGAAATAGTGAGCGAAAACGGTGGGCTTCTGGGCCTCAGCCTGTGGGAGACGGTTGGCTTCAGGCCGCACTCGTTCATCCCTGCCCGCCAGGTCGCCACGCTGCTGCAGCGCAACCTCGTGACCGGGGCGGCCTTGGCGTTTCGCTCCACGCTGCGCTCCATTCTGCTTCCCATCCCGCCCGCCTGGGGCCACGATTACTGGCTGGCTCTGCTCGGCTCCATCTTCAGCTTCGGCGTTCCTATTGCGCAACGCCTGTTGTTCTACCGGCGGCACCTCGCCCAGCAGCTGGGGTGCGGCAAAGACACATTTCTGCGGAAGGTAAAGACATCCCTGGCGGCGGAACCGGATTACTACGCCAAAACGGCGGCCATGGCGGAATTGCAGCAGCGCGTGGTGGCCTGCGCGCGCACCTCCAACTGTCCGCTCGCCCACCTGCAGTTAGTCGCCGAAAAGGAGCTGCACCTGTCCCGGCGGGCGCTCATCCGCTCGGCGCATGGCCCCGCGCGACTCGCCCGGCTGCTCAACGAGGCGGCCAGCGGGCGTTATCAGCGCTTCTCCTCTTCCTGGAGCAGCGTCATTCGCGACCTC
>DATEGM010000221.1:0-6476 GCA_035280085.1 Terriglobales bacterium | reverse complement strand
CATGATGCTGATCTCCAGCGCCGGCGCATACTTTGTGAACGGGGCCATCGCCAAGGCGCGCTACGCGCATGCCGAGGAGATGAACTTCGAGTCGCCGCTGACCTCGCTGGTGTGGCTGACCTCGCTGATTTCCATCGGGCTAACCTACCTGGTTTCCTACTACACGATTCCCAGCTTGGGCGGCGACGGCACGCTGTGGTGGAAGCTATCTTCAATTATTTCCTGCGGCACGCTGGCCGGCGCCATCATTCCCGAGCTGGTGAAGGTGTTCACTTCGACCGAGTCGCGGCACGTGAAGGAAGTGGTGACCTCGGCGAATGAAGGCGGCGCTTCCCTGGGAATTCTTTCGGGCTTTGTGGCCGGCAACTTCTCGGCTTACTACCTGGGTGTGGTGATGGTGGCGCTGATGGGAATTTCCTACCTGGTCAGCACGCAGGGGCTGGGCGCCATCATGCTGGCCGCGCCCGTGTTCGCCTTTGGGCTGGTGGCGTTCGGCTTCCTGGGCATGGGGCCGGTAACAATTGCTGTGGATTCCTACGGGCCGGTGACGGACAACGCACAGTCGGTATACGAGCTTTCGCTGATTGAGCAGATTCCTGGCGTGGAGCGTGAAATTGAACGCGACTACAAGATGCCGGTGAGGTTCGAGCGGGCCAAGCACCTGCTGGAAGCGAACGACGGCGCCGGGAACACTTTCAAGGCGACGGCTAAGCCGGTGCTGATTGGAACTGCCGTGGTGGGCGCTACGACCATGATCTTCTCTATCATCATGGCGTTGACCAACGGGCTGACGGCCAATGTAGGCATGCTCTCGCTGCTGCACGCGCCCTTTGTGCTCGGCCTGATCACCGGCGGCGCCATGATTTACTGGTTCACCGGCGCTTCCACGCAGGCCGTGACCACCGGCGCGTACAGGGCGGTGGAGTTCATAAAAGCGAACATCAAGCTGGAAGGCGTGGAGAAGGCTTCCGTTACCGACAGCAAGCGGGTGGTGGCCATCTGCACGCAGTACGCGCAGAAGGGCATGTTCATCATCTTCCTGGCAGTATTTTTTGCCACGCTGGCGTTCGCTTTCCTGGAGCCGTTCTTCTTTGTCGGCTACCTGATTTCCATTGCCACCTTTGGCCTTTACCAGGCAATTTTCATGGCCAACGCCGGGGGCGCCTGGGACAACGCCAAGAAGATTGTGGAAGTAGAACTGAAGCAGAAGGGAACCGAGTTGCACGCGGCCACGGTGGTGGGCGACACGGTAGGCGATCCCTTCAAGGACACTTCTTCGGTGGCGCTGAACCCGGTGATCAAGTTCACGACGCTGTTCGGGCTGCTGGCAGTGGAGTTGGCAGTTCGCCTGACCTACCAGATGGGACCGGGGCTGAGCCGGGTGCTGGCGGCCATTTTCTTTTTGATCTCGCTGATCTTTGTTTACCGTTCGTTTTACGGAATGCGGATCAAGGTGGCGGCAGCGCCCGCTGCGCCAATGCCCCTGGAAGCCGATATGCCCAAAGCGGCGTCACGGTAGCAAAGGGACAATTCGTCCGGTAAGCAAGTAACTGCGGCTCCTCTCGCCTCGGTCCGGCGGTTTTTGGGTGGGGCAGCGCTTAAGCGCTGCATTCTGGGGATTAGTGATCGGCTTCAGCCGCTGAGGTACTCACTGTCCGGATCTATGGACTTCAGGGGCTAAAGCCCGTTTCTGAAGCAATTTGCCACGGCAGGCCTAAAGGCCTGCTCCACCCAAAATCAAAACTCCCGGCAACGGGCATGCAATTAAAGATCATCCTCCGTATTGTCCGATCTGCTTGAAACTGGCACTGCTGCTCCCGGTTTACTGGGGGCCGAAGAGGGCGCCGTGGACCAGGGCACGTCCCGCTTTGCCGTGCGGCCACTGCTGGCGATCGAAGCTGAGGCCGGGCAGGGTTGCGCCCGGTTCGTGAAAGCTCTGGTCGAGGCTCAGTTTGCCGCTTTGAGGATCGAAGCGGGCTACGAGCACCCAGCTTTCCATGTCTCCGGTGACGACGAGGCGATCGCTTCTGCGATCGGCAGCCAGCCAGTGGGGCATGGGGAAATGTGAATCAAAAACCAAGCGCGACACTTCGACCGGCTTCTCGGGATGGGTCATATCGAGCGCGATCAAACCGGGCAACGCGGCGACGGTCTGAATCCAGTAATGGCCCACCACCACAGGAACTGAGCACATGGTGTGCGGGCTGTCACCGCCAGGGAAGGTATAGACCAATTGCGCGGAGGGCTGCACGCCGGTCACATCCTTCATGCGATACAGACCGCAGGAGAAGGTACTCACGTAAATGGAACCGTCAGGCAGCAGGCGGGGTTCGGCCGGCAGTTGATGATGTTTGCCGGGGTCTGGCGGAAGAGAAACGGTTTTGAGCAAATGCAGGTCGGAAAGGCGCCACACCTGCACTTGCGAAGTAACCTGGTCATTCATCTTTCTCGCTGTCCATGAGCCCGGGGGAGGCGTGCCCCAGTCGGGCCAGCCCATAGGCGAACTGCTGCTGACCACGCGGTCAATCTGGGGCGCAACCGCCATGCTGTAGGGCCAGATGAGGTCCTTATTCACCGCCGGGTCGAGGGCTGAAGAGGAGCGCACCACCGAGCCATCGTTGCGCAATTCAACCAGGCCACCATCGGCAGCGAGCGCGCCATTATGCGACTGGAAAGTGGCAAGCACGTTGCCGTTGGGCAGGCGAACAAAGCTATGCGGAAAGCTGTAGCCGGCGCGGTCCTGGAACTGGGCGGCAATGCGCGGCTGCAGGGGCTGGCTCAAGTCGAAAATAAAGGTATGGCCGGCCACCCAGCCATTGGCAAAGAGCAGATTGCCCTGCGGGAACTCGTACTCGGAGTGATGGGGCATAGAGCCGGTAATGCCCACGGGCAGGGTGCTGACAATGCGGCCGTAGCTGGGCGATGAAGGCTGGGCGTCAATGACGGAAAGAAAGTCGCTGGATTTCCGGGCTTCGTCGCCGGCCCACACGAAGAGATAAGGAGAGCCGTTTGCAGGCGCAGAGGGCGCATTCCCAGCGGGCGCCTGCGAAATCAGGGCGCAAACCGCCAGCGCCGACACAAGAAACGTGCGCAAGTTCATAAGCTTCTTTCTCAAGGGGGATGTTTACAGCGAGTGCGCCGGGCCGCAGTCCACCTAGCAGCGGGGGGAAGTATATCGTGAAGCGCCTGACGGGGACAGGCAAAAACTTCAGTTAGGCTGGCTAGGCGTTTACGCGAAGCCGCGCCCTTTCAAAATCGATTCATGAGAGCGTTTCTAAATTATTCGGGTGATTTGGCCAGCAGCTCGGCAATGCGCCGCATTACGGTCTCGACCATCTGGTCGCAGCGCGCGCCCATAAAGGGGAAGGCATTGCCACGCTGAGAGCCGGCGCGGGCGAAAAGTTCGCGGCGGAGCAGGGCGCGGGCGCGGTGCAGGCGCACTTTGACGTTCTCTTCGCTGAGGTCCAGGGCCTGAGCTGTGTCAGTAGTGCTCATCTCTTCGATATCGCGCATCATGAGCACGGAACGGTAGTTGTCCGGAAGAGCGAGCACGGCATCCTGCAGCAGCGCCACCAGTTCTCGGTCGGAGGCCTGCTGTTCGGGATCGGGTGTGGTCGCAGGCAGCGGGTTCATGTAGCCTCCGTAGGGTTCAGCATCCAGTTCCTGGATACGGCTGCGCCGGTGAGCACGAGCCAGCGCTTCATGGACCGCGATGCGGGTAAGCCAGGTCGAGAACTTGGCCCGGCCTTCGAACTGATGCAGGTGCTGGTAGGCGCGGACGTAGGCGTCCTGCATGACGTCCTCAGCCTCGCCATCATTGCGCAGGATACTGTGGGCGACGCGGTAGAGCCGCTGATTGTAACGGCGCATGATGATCTCAAACAGCGCCGTTTCCCCGGCCAGAATACGCGCCACTACCTCTTCGTCGCTCCAGCACTCGGCTTTGGCCTGTTGCAGCAGCGCGGATGTTGCCATGGTCTCCTCGCACAACTACCGAGCGGCAGCCGGGCAAAAGGTTACAGCTAGCGGCGTTTGGGCGTGTGACCCTGGGGCGAGTCCTTCTTGCTGTCCCCGGAGCCCTCCGAGCCGTTGCCGCCGGAATCCTTCAAGGTACGCACGAACGTAACCACGTCCCAGCGGTCGGTTTCGGGCAGGGAAGCGAAGGAAGGCATGCCGGCTTCGGAATTGCCGTTGGTAATCTTCCAGAACAGAGCGCCATCGCTCTGGGCCTGCACCTCGAGAGAACGCAGGTTGGCAGCGCCGGTGTCTTTGCCGCTGCCATCTTCCTGATGGCAACCGACGCAGGTGCGCATGTAGAGCTTGCGGCCGTTGGCCTGGGCATCCGGGTTCTTGGCCTCCGGGTTGGGCTTGGCGGCGGCGTCGGCGGGCGCTTCCCATTTCTTCGCGGGCGGGTTGTCGGTCTGCGCAATTCCCAGGCAGACCAGGCCGGTAAAGATAATTAGGGCAACGAGTGGTTTTGACCCCATCCTGATTCAGCTCCCAAACAGCCTCGTAGTTTATTACGAAAGCTTGGATGCTGAAAACCGCACAGGAAATAGCAGTTTGCAACCCCATTAGTCCCGGGTTTTCAGGTCGAAGCGCGGCAGAAAGCCTGGTCTTTCATTTTCAGGCGAAGCAAAGCAGGTCCTTCGTTCGGATGCAGGTCTGCGTGCCGCATCCGAACTCAGGATGACAAGCGGAGAGATGTGCGGTCAGTTCTGGCCGCGCATTTTTTCGCGCACGCTCTTGGCCAGCTTTTCAATTTCGCCGGCTTTCTTGATGACCTCAAGGGAGAGGGTGTCCTCGTTGGATTTGGCGACCGCCTGCTTGAGCTGGGTGGCGAGCTGAAACAGCTTATCGGTGTCGCGCTTGAGTTCGGCCTGGCGCTCCTGATTGAGCTTCTTTTCGCGGTCGTGCTCCATCTTCTGTTCTATCTCGTTGGGCTCGCGCGAACCAGGACGGCCGATGTCGCGGCTGTAGGGCGGGTACTGGGCGCCGTTGGAAGGAGCCGAGGGCTCGTCGGCGGTCTGGGAGTGAGCGGAAACCGCCCCAGCGGCGAAGAATAAGGAAGCGAACAAAACCAGGGTCAGCAGCCTGGACACAGGCACCTCGCGTGAACAATTTACCACTGCGTCGCCGGCGCTGGACGGGTGAAACGTGAGGCGCCGCTGGCTTGTTATAATCCGCACTCAATGCGGGGCACGTGATGTGCCGCCGCGAATCGCCCATGTTTATTGAGCCCCTGCAAAGCCAAAACCTGAGCTCGGTGCTGGAGCGCTGGCGGGGGGACGGCCTGGAATTTCTGCGGGTGGACGTCCCCAAGCTGCTGGTCATTGTTGTTCTCGCCTTCGTGCTCATCCGGCTGATGAAGGCAGTCATCAATCGGCTGCTGGCGTTCAGCCGGCACGAAAGCGGGGCACGGGCGCAGCAACTGCGCACCGCCGCCGGCGTGATTGGCAGTGTGGGCACGTTTGTTATCGTTTTCCTGGCGCTGATGCAGATTCTGCCGGTGCTGGGAGTGAACATGGGGCCGCTGCTGGCCAGCGCGGGGGTGGCGGGGCTGGCCATCGGCTTTGGCGCGCAGACGCTGGTGCACGATGTGATCAACGGCTTTTTCATCCTCCTGGAAAACCAGTACGCCGTGGGTGACGTGGTGCGGGTGGCGGGGGTGAAGGGTACGGTGGAGGCCATGACCATGCGCAACACCACGCTGCGGGATGATGACGGCACACTGCACATTGTGCCCAACAGCGAAATCAAAATTGTCTCCAACCTGACCCGCGACTGGGCGCAAGTGGCGCTGCACGTTTCCGTGGCCTACAACGAAGACAGCGACAAGGTGGTGAAGCTGCTCAACGATGTGGCGCAGGAGGTGCGCAACGATCCTGGCTTCAGCGAGGACATTGTGGCTGATCCGCAGGTGCCGGGCATCGAGCGCGTGGCCAGCGGGGAAGTGGATTACCTGATGCTGGTAAAAACCCGGCCGGGGCGGCAGTACGCCGTGACGCGCGAGCTGCGAAGGCGCATCAAAGAATGCTTCCAGAAGAACAACATTCAGGCGGGCAATCCCGCCCGCGTGTACGTGCTGGAGGGCGCGCCCCCGACGAAGCAGTGAGTTCGGCTGAGGGTTGCCGCCACGTCGCGGGCGAGGGCGCCCGCGCCACAAGCTCTCCTTTTGGTGAAGAAGAAATACGTGCTTGGCTGCGCTCAGGATGCGCCCATCACAACGGCCGGCGGCGCGCGCGAGATGCTTCACCGCTGAAGCGGTTCAGCATGACGCCTTGCTGAGCAAGGCGTTCGCGGGCGAGGGCGCCCGCGCCACAAGGGCTTTTGTAATCTCCGGCCAACTGCGGCGGCGTCTATGCTATCCAATCCAAACAGTTCAAGTGGAGGGGAATCATGCCGGAATCAGTGCGCGACGCGGTAGTGGTGATAACGGGGGCATCGAGCGGAATTGGAAGGGCTGCGGCCCATGA
>DATEGM010000220.1:0-8260 GCA_035280085.1 Terriglobales bacterium | reverse complement strand
TTACCGCGCCGAAAAGGCTGTGGTTTCAACCGTTCATATCAAGCACCTGGTGGATATGGCGCCGCGCGAGCTCTGGCCCCAGGACTTCCTCGACGGCGTTGACACCTGGCAGGCGGAGGAAGCCATGTTCGTCAGCCACTATGCCACCACGGCTCCACCGGTGTTCCCGCTCGAGGGCGGCGGCACCATTTCGCCGGCGGAAACTGGCCTGCTGGTCTCGCCGGAACGCGCGCTGCGCGTGGCTTTCGACGATGCTTGCGGCAACATCAACACCGAAGACCCGCCCATGCACTGCATCTGCTGCACCTCGGCCGACCCAACGCGCGCGCCAGCCGGCATGCACACGCTCAAACTGGTGACGTGGTATCCCTACGACATCAAGCAGGGCCCCGCGCACTGGGATGAAATTAAAAAGCAGGTTGCTGAAGCCAATCTCAAGCAGCTGCGGCGCTTCTGCCCCAGCCTGACGCCGGACAAGTTCCTGGGCGAATTCATCGAAAGCCCGATTGATTTCGAGCGCATGAACCCGCACTTCTGGCATGGCAGCGCCCACGGAGGTGCTCAGAATGCCGCCCAAACCGGACCCATGCGCCCTATGCCGGGCTGGGCGCAGCACCGCATGCCGATTCCCGGGCTCTATCAGACCGGCGCCTGCACCTATCCCGGCGGCTCGGTGAGCGGCGCGCCCGGGCGCAATGCCGCCGTGGTCATGCTTAAGGACTTCGGCAGCAGCATCGAGGCGGTGGTGAGCAAGAAGGCTTAATCCCACGGCTTCCGCCTTGCCTGGCGTGCGTCGACTGTTTATGGTTCTCGCATGAGGTTTCCCCGGTCCAGTGGGATTCTTTTGCATCCGACATCTCTCCCGGGAGGCCACGGGATTGGCGACTTCGGTCCGGCGGCCTATCGCTTCATTGATTTTCTGCGGGCCGCCGGACAGAAACTCTGGCAGGTGCTTCCTCTAAATCCGACCGGCTACGCTGATTCTCCCTTCCAATGCTTTTCCGCAAGCGCGGGTAATCCGCTGCTCATCAGCCTCGATGATCTGGCCGGGCAAGGTTTCTTGAGCCGCAACGACCTGAGTCGCGTTCCTGCGTTCCCGGCGGATACCGTCGATTACGAAGCCGTGAGCCGTTTCAAGGCGCCTTTGCTGCAGAAGGCGGCAGCAAACTTCTTCGCCAATGCTTCGGCGGAAGATCGGCGTGGGTTTGACGAATTCGTTTGCGCCAATGCGATCTGGCTGGAGGACTTCGCTCTTTTCATGGCGGTAAAGGAGAAGCACAACCAGGAAGCCTGGACGCAGTGGCCTGCCGGCATAGCTGCGCGCCAACGCGCTGCAATGGAGCGCGAAGGCCAGGAACTGGCTTCCGCAATCAAGGCGCAAAAATTTCTCCAATACACATTCTTCCAGCAGTGGCAGAAGCTGCGCGCCTACGGGCGCGAGCGCAATATCAGCATCATTGGAGACGTACCCATCTACGTAGCGCACGACAGCGCCGACGTGTGGACCAATCCCCAGTTCTTTCTTCTCGATGAACGCGGGAATCCACTGAAGATTGCCGGCGTTCCTCCTGACTATTTCAGCGCCACAGGACAATGCTGGGGGAATCCGATCTACAACTGGCCCCGGCTGAAGCAGGCCGGATTTCAGTGGTGGGTCGAGCGGTTGCGCTCCGCGCTACGCCTCTATGACTTCATCCGCATAGATCACTTTCGCGGTTTCGAAGGATATTGGGAGGTGCCGGCCAGTGAAACCACCGCGGTCAATGGCCGCTGGGTCAAGGGACCGGGCGCGGAATTGTTTGCAGTGCTCCGCAGGGAACTCGGCGATCTGCCCATCATTGCCGAGAATCTCGGCGTCATCACTCCGGAAGTCGAGGCGCTGCGTCATGAATTCGGGCTTCCGGGCATGGCCATACTGCAGTTCGCTTTTGGCAACGACCCCCAGGCGCCCACATTCAAGCCGCATAATTATGTGCACAATCTTGTGGCCTATACTGGAACCCACGACAACGACACCGTGGTGGGCTGGTGGACCAGCAGTGGCGCCGGCGACAGCACCCGCACCGCAGAAGATGTTGTTAAGGAGCACGCTTACGCACGCGCCTATCTCGGCTTCAAGGATGAGCCCATCCACTGGGTGCTGATACGCGGCATTATGGCGTCAGTAGCGAATACGGCCATTGTCCCCATGCAGGACGCTCTGGGTCTGGGCAGCGAAGCACGCATGAACCTGCCTGGCATGCCGAGCGGTTACTGGAGATGGCGTATGAAGCCCGGAGCCGCCAGCGAAGAAATCGCCGCCAGGCTGAAGGAATTGGCGACACTCTTCGACCGGTGAAATGAGTCTGGGCCCGTAACTGATTGCAGTAATCACTGAATCGTGCAACTACTCCATGATTCAGGGCGGTGCAGATGGAAAAGCCGTGCAAGTCGTTCTGGCAAATCTGGAACATGAGCTTCGGATTCTTCGGCATTCAGTTTGGCTGGGGACTGCAAATGGCCAACATGAGCGCTATCTACGAATACCTGGGCGCTCGTGCCGACCAAATCCCCATCCTCTGGCTCGCCGCTCCCCTTACCGGCCTGATCGTGCAACCGATTATCGGCCATGCCAGCGACCACACCTGGGGGCGCCTCGGACGCCGTCGTCCGTATTTTCTGGCCGGCGCAACCCTGAGCTCTTTGGCCCTCATCCTGATGCCACGCTCCTCGGCGCTGTGGATGGCCGCCGGGCTGCTCTGGATTCTGGACGCATCCATCAACATCAGCATGGAGCCGTTTCGCGCTTTCGTCGCCGATCTGCTTCCCGAGCAGCAGCGCACCCGCGGTTTCGCCATGCAGAGCCTGTTCATTGGAGCCGGCGCCGTTATTGCCTCCGCGCTTCCATGGATGCTCGCCAACTGGGTGGATCTCGGAAAAGGCGCCGCGGGAGGCGTGATCCCGGTAACGGTGCGCCTCTCATTCCTTCTCGGGGCGGCCGTATTCTTCGGAGCCGTTCTCTGGACCATCATTACCACAAAGGAATATCCACCCGACGACCCGGACGCGTTCCGCCGCAGAAAAAGCGAAAAGCGTGGTCTCACCGCCAATGCTGCGGAAATCATCGATTCTATCGCCCAGATGCCCAAAACCATGCGGCAGCTGGCGCCCGTGCAGATTTTGACCTGGCTTGGACTTTTCTGTATGTGGCTGTATTTCCCCGTCGCCGTTGCCCGCAACATCTTTGGCGCGCCTGACACCTCTTCGCCCCTATATTCGGCAGGTGTGGAGTGGGGCGGAATCTGTTTTGGGCTCTACTCAGCGGTTTGCTTCGCGTTTTCCTTCGCTCTTCCCCCACTGGCGCGCGTGCTGGGGCGCAAGCACACTCACAGTTTGAGCCTGGTGGCGGGCGGCATCGGATTGATTTCCGTTGCATTCATTCACGACAAATATGTGTTGCTGCTGACCATGTTGGGTGTCGGGATTGCCTGGGCCAGCACGCTGGCCATGCCTTATTCGGTGCTGGCCGGCTCGCTGCCCAAGGAGAAGATGGGCGTTTACATGGGCATCTTCAACTTTTTCATCGTGACCCCGGAGATCATTGCCTCGCTGTTTTTCGGCTGGGTGATGAGCCACCTGCTGGGCAACAATCGCGTCACCGCGGTTGTCGCCGGCGGATGTTTCATGCTCCTCGCGGCCCTCCTGATGCAGAGAGTCTTCGACTCCGGAGAAGAGCAGATGAGGGCGGGAGAGAAACACAACTCCAAGCAGCTCGCCGCTGGACTTGCGAGATGAGGCTTCGTAGTCTTGTCGCAGGGAATTTCATCGTTCGTCCCGAGCAATTAAATTCTGAGTTATTACCTGAAGACTCCCTCTGAAAACCGCTGAAAGGGATCTTGGCCGGTATTGCTATCCTATGAGGCCAGGCGCTCACGCGAGCGCCGTTCCTGGAGAAACACGGTTGCCATTGAAGCGCGAACCCGGTTGGTACAAAGACGCCATCATTTATCAGGTCCACGTACGCAGTTTCTTTGACAGCAACGGCGATGGCATCGGTGACTTTCAAGGCCTCGCTCAGCGGCTGGACTATGTGCAGGAACTTGGCGTAAATGCGATCTGGTTGATGCCGTTTTTCCCGTCTCCTTTGCGGGATGATGGGTACGACATCTCTGACTACACCTCGGTTCACCCCATCTATGGGACGCTGGAGGATTTCAAGGCTTTTCTTTCCAGCGCGCATGAGCGAGGGCTGCGGGTCATCATCGAGATGGTTGCGAACCACACATCCGATCAGCACGCCTGGTTCCAGGAATCACGCAGCTCCCAGGACAATCCCAAGCGCGACTGGTATGTGTGGAGCGATACGGATACAAGGTATCGCGGCACCCGAATCATCTTCCTGGATTCAGAGATGTCGAACTGGGCCTGGGACCCGATTTCGAAATCGTATTACTGGCATCGTTTTTTCAGCCACCAACCGGACCTGAATTATGACAACCCCGCGGTACGGGAGGAGATGTGGAACGTTATGAAGTTCTGGCTGGAGCTGGGAGTTGACGGCTTCCGCCTGGATGCCGTCCCTTACCTCATCGAGCGGGAAGGCACCAATTGTGAGAACCTGCCGGAAACGCACGGGGTGATCAAGGAACTGCGCCGCCAAGTGGACGAGCACTTTCCGGGCACAATGCTGCTGGCGGAAGCCAACCAGTGGCCGGCGGATCTTCGGCCCTACTTCGGCGACGGCGATGAATTCCACATGGCTTTCCATTTCCCCCTGATGCCGCGGATGTTCATGGGACTGCGGCTGGAAGACCGCAAGCCGATTACGGAGATTCTGCAGCAAACACCCGACATTCCCTCCAACTGCCAGTGGTGTCTTTTCCTGCGCAATCATGACGAACTGACCCTGGAAATGGTCACCGACATGGAGCGCGACTACATGTACGACATCTATGCCACAGACAAGGCCATGCGCCTGAACCTGGGCATCCGGCGCCGTCTGGCGCCACTGCTGGATAACGACCGGCGGCGAATCGAACTGATGAACGGCATGCTCATGTCGCTGCCCGGCACGCCCATCATTTATTACGGCGATGAGATCGGCATGGGCGACAATGTTCACCTGGGCGACCGCAACGGAGTGCGCACGCCCATGCAGTGGAGCGCCGGCTGGAATGGAGGCTTTTCCACGGCCGATCCGGAGGCCCTCTATTCGCCGCCGATTCTGAACCCGGTGTATGGCTACCCGGCCGTCAACGTGCTGTCACAGAAGCGCACGGAGCACTCGCTGCTTTCCTGGATGAAACACATCATGGCCATTCGCCGTTCCACGCCCGTGTTCGGCTCCGGTTCTATCGAGTTTCTGCACCCGGCGAATCACCGGGTGCTGGCCTACGTGCGGCAACTAGGCAAGGAGATGATCCTGGTGGTGAATAATCTTTCCAGCGCCGCGCAGGCCGTGGAACTGGACCTGAAGCGCTACAAAGGAAATATTCTGATTGAGATGTTCGGCAAAAATATTTTTCCCCGCATTGGCGATCTACCTTACCTTTTGACCATGGGGCCATACCAGTTTTTCTGGTTCCGGCTGCGCCGGATCTGACGCCAGTGGATGGGGGCGCGGCACCATGGCTTCAGCGTTAAAGCTCAGCTCGGAGGCTGAATTGGCCGGAGAAACGCTTTTGACGGATGATTTTCTTCGCCAGCTCATCAACGTCGGCGAAGTGGACATCCTTGTGGGTTTGCCCACCCACAACAACGCCAAAACCATTGACACCGTGGTCCGCGCAATTCAGGCCGGCATTCTCAAATGCTTTCCCCGCGAACGAGCAGCCATCATCAACGCGGATGGAGGGTCGCAGGACGGGACGCCGGAATTGGTGATGAAGGCGTCCATTGACGATGTGTGGAACGCCTCCAAGGTTTACACGTTACGAACCTTGCATTCCATCAGCACGCAGTATGGGCGCAACCCGGAGCCGGGAACGGCCCTGCAAACAATCCTGGCGGCTGCCGACCTGCTGCGCGCCAAGGCCTGTGTGGTAGTTTCACCCCACGCGACGGCCATCGAACCAGACTGGCTGCAACGGCTTGCCCGCCCTGTCTACCGCGACAATTTCGACCTGGTTGCGCCCATCTACAGCCGGCAGAGGTCCGAAGGCGTGCTGATGCGGGGCCTGCTCTACCCGATGACGCGCGCTATCTATGGGTATAGAATCCGCGAACCCTACGCCTCAGAGTTCGCGATTTCAGGGCGCCTGGCCACGGACTTTCTGGGTAACGGAATTTGGCAGGAAGAGTGGGGAAGAATCGGCCCGGAGCTTAGCCTTATGGTTACAGCCATCACAGGCAATTACCGGGTCTGCCAGGCCTTCCTGGGCACGCAGGCGCCACTCGGGCGGGGAGCCAGCGATCTGGTGGGGGCCATGCGCCGGACGGTGGGCGCCCTGTTCGCTTCGCTGGACAGCCACTATCCGCAGTGGAGCGCGATAACCGGCTCGCAACCCGTGCCCACGCTGGGCGCCCCAGCCGAAATCCGGTCAGAAACGGCGCGTGTGAGCCGGAAACAGTTGCGGGAGATGTTTGTGGCCGGCATCGCCCAACTGGAGCCCGTCTTCCGCTCCATTCTTTCCGATTCGACGCTGGCGGAACTGCAAAAGATCGCCGCCCTGCCCGTCGCGGAGTTCTGTTATCCCGCGGAGTTGTGGGCCAGGACGGTGTTCGAGTTTGGGGCGGCCTATCACAAGTCGGTAATTAATCGCGATCACATTGTGCAGGCCCTGGTGCCTTTGTACCGCGGCAGGACATTAAGCTTCCTGCAGGAAACTCGAGATGGCTCGTGGGAGGATTTGGAGAAAAATGTGGAGTCGCTCTGCTGCGAATTCGAGCGGCTGAAGCCCTACCTGCTCCAGGTGTGGGCGAATGGAAAGTGAGGCAGCTATGAGGGAAATGATCATCACCGAACTGACGCAGGCCTTTCAGCAGATGGTTAGAACCGTTGCCCACTACTTGCCTCGTCTGATAGTGATGCTGGTCATTGCTTTCGTTGGGTGGGTGATCGCCTACCTCCTGAAGGTGCTCGCGCGCAGCATACTGCGCCTGACCAATTTCTCCCGGCTCTCGGAGAACGCCGGCGCTACCCGGCTGCTGAATCGGGCGGCACTGCCCTCCTCCACTGAACTGGTAAGCCGGCTCGTGTTTTGGGTAGCCTGGGTCGGTTTCATCCTTCTTGGCATAAGCGTACTCGGGATTGCGGGGCTGCAGGAATATATCTCGCGCTTCTTCCTGTTTTTGCCGCGGCTCTTTGTTGCCTTAGTCATTCTCTTCTTTGGATTTTTAGCGGCCAGCTTTTTCGCCCGGGCAGCGCTGTTGGCGGCGGTGAACGCGAACTTTCGATCGTCGCGCCTGTTAAGTATCTCCATACGCATCATCATCAGCATCTTCGCTTTATCCATGGTGCTCGAGGTGCTGGGCGTTGCCGAAGAAACCATGCTGATAGCTTTTGGAACCGCCTTTGGCGCCGTCATGCTGGGCTTGGCCCTCGCATTCGGCCTGGGGGGCAAGGACTTGGCGCGGGAGTTTTTGGAAAATAAGCTGACCACGGGAAAGAAGGAGGAGAAGGAGGATGAACTATCGCCTTTGTAGAGGCGCGAGGGTCAGAGTGCCGTTAAAGATGAAAGGGTAGCTGCTGTGACTGTGTTAACCGATTCCACTTCTAGCGTGTGCTCCCCATGCTCTGAATTGTCGTCTGCTGGCTGTAAACCAGCTGCCAGCGCCCATCCCGCTTCACCCAGATGCGCATAGCGCGATACGGCCGCGTACGAACCGTGGGCTGCTGCGTATCGCGCATCACGGCGGTGTTGCCGAACACGCGCACATCCATGGAGCCGGGCACCACGGCCCCTATGTCCGTCACTTGGCTGCTGGAGGACTGCTTGCGGATCGTGGCCACGCGATCGGCCTTGGTCAGAGGATTGCCGTTTTCCTTCACGTTGAAAACGAACTCATCGCCCACGTGCCGCGCCCACTCGTCGGCATTCCGCCCATTGACCGCCGTCTCCAGGGCCTGCCAGGATTCCACCACTTGCTGCTGCTCGGCTGAACCGTGGTAGGGAACGCTCTTGCACGGGTTGTCGCATGGTGTTCCCGCCGGCACTGTGGCCTGCTCCTTCTTCGTGCCACCCCCGATGTTAGTTTGCTGGCCCAGCAGGATGCGCCATTTGCCCGCCTCGTTTACCCATACCCGAACCAAGCGCACATGCGCGCCCGGCGTTTTCTCGGC
>DATEGM010000219.1:0-3585 GCA_035280085.1 Terriglobales bacterium | reverse complement strand
GTGCCCTGAATGCGGGCTTGCCGCGCCAGCGGCGGGTACATGGGCTGCACCCGGTGAATCAGCAGGCCTTGCGACACCCCCTGCGACACGCGCACGCGCTGCGGCGTGGCCACCTTGGGCACGGCCACCGGGGTGGAACTGATGATGCCGCCGATCACGCCGCCCATCTGTCCGCCGGGCACGCCACCGGGCACACCGCCCACCACGCCCGCCGACGCCATTACCGGCGGAGGCGCCTCTTCTTCCTTAATCATTTCCACTTTCTTGGGAATCTTCGTGGGTGTGCGCAATTCGCCGTTGATGATGTCGGTTTGCACCACCTTCACTACCCGCTGCGGCACGGCTGCCGGCGGCGGTGGCGGTGGCGGCGGTGGCGGTGGCGCCACCAGAAACGTCATCAACTGCTGCTTGGGCAGGGCTTCGGTATAGAGAAGCGGGATCAGTACGAGAATTCCGACCAGCGCTATCTGCAGCACAAATGAGATGGTCGTGGTCATGCCCCGCTTTGTTGATAGCCTGCCTCCTGACTCTAGAAGGCTGTCCTCAAACATGGAACTCCTCCGTCTTCTTACCTTATAGACACCGCCGGGCCGAGGTTTGCTCCCACTGCGAAGCAACTCGCCCAAAATCTTTGCGCGCTCCGGGCTGCCCCAGAACCCGCAGAATTCTACGCCTTTGCCCGCACTTTTTCGCGGCGATTTACTGTGGGCGCCGCCGGCGGCATGGGGCGGCCGCTAGCCCCCCGTCGCGTGCGCCAGTCCTGGTATGCCACCAGCATGGGCGCCGCCACCGCGATGGACGAATAGGTCCCGATCAGAATGCCGATCACCAGGGCGAAGGAGAAGCCCCTAAGCACCTCTCCCCCAAACAGATAGAGGGAGAGCACCGTCAGGAACGTCAGCCCGGAGGTAAGTACCGTCCGGCTTAATGTCTGATTGATGCTGCGATTCACGATGTCGGCCAGCTTCTCACGCCGCAAAAGCTTAATATTTTCCCGGATACGGTCAAAAACCACGATGGTGTCGTTCATCGAGTAGCCGACCAGGGTCAGGATGGCAGCTATTACCGTGAGACTTATTTCCTTGTCCGTCAGCGAGAAAGCGCCCACCGTGATCAGCGTGTCGTGGAAGCAAGCCACCACCGCGGCCACGCCGTAAATGAGCTCAAAACGGAACCAGAGATACACCAGCATGCCGATCAATGAGTACAGAATCGCCAGTTTGGCCTGATTCTGCAGCTGCTTGCCGACCTGGGGCCCGACCACGTCCACGTTGCGCACCCCGAAATCTGCCAAAGCAAAGCCCTGGCTCAGCGAGGCCTGCACCGGGGGCGGCACAACTCCTTTCAGGTCATTCATCGAGTACAGAACACCGCTCTGGACGGCATCACGCTGATGCACAATGGCTTGCGCCATCTCCTGATAGCGCTGGGCGGCATCGGTGCCCAGGTGCAGCGGATCATTCGACAGCAGATAAGACTGAATGGTTTGGCCGCTGGCGTTATTCAGATCCTGCTTCCCGGCAGGCATCCTCGTTTCAAGGGCGTTGATGATCTGCGACCGGCCCTGGTCGAGCGCGGCTTCGCTGGTCTCTTTCTCCGCCAAACCGATGAGCACTTCGTTGTTGGCAGGCGGTCCGAAGCGCTGAATGCGCGCGCTGTGCAAGCCGGCGCGGTCCATCAGGGCGCGAATCTCATTGATGTCCGGCGACTGGGTGAATTTCACCCGCACCAGGGTGCCGCCGCGGAAGTCCACCCCCAGCGGAATGCCATGCCAGAACAGCATGGAGAGTATGCCGGCCACGCTGAACACCAGCGAAAAGGCGAGAAAATACCACTTCTTGCCGAGAAAATCTATGTTTGGATTGCGAAAGAATTCCACTTAGCTTTGGCCCTCAATTTAGCTTTGCAACTGGCCGATTTTGTTGAACCTAACCAATGCTCAGTGCCTCGCCGCGCTGTTTGCGGTTGAGCACGTAATCGAAAATCACGCGTGAGACAAACACGGCGGTGAACAGGTTGGCCAGCAGACCGAAGGTCAGCGTGACCGCGAAGCCCTTCACCGGGCCGGTGCCGAAAATAAACAAAATAAACGCGGAAACGATGGTGGTCACGTGCGTATCCACAATCGTGATCCAGGCATGGGCAAAGCCCTGCTCCACCGCCGACGGCGGGGTTTTGCCATTGCGCAGTTCTTCCCTTATGCGCTCAAAAATGAGCACATTGGAATCAACGCCCATACCGACGGTAAGGATGACCCCGGCAATGCCGGGTAACGTCAATGTCGCGCCAGTGTATCCCAGGAAACCCAACAAAATAATCAGGTTAAGGATCAAAGCCACATCGGCGTTCACGCCCGCCCCGTGATAGTAGACCAACATGAACACCAGCACGGCGAGCATGCCGATAATGGCCGCGCGCACGCCATCACGAATAGAATCAGCGCCTAAGGAAGGGCCGACGGTACGGTCTTCCAGGTAATGAATGCTGGCAGGCAGGGCGCCGGAGCGCAGGACCATGGCTAAGTCCTTGGATTCCTGCTCCGAGAAGCGCCCGTTGATCACGCCGGAATCGTGAATCTGCTCCTGAATGGTGGCCACTTCCTGGACTTTGTTGTCGAGGACAACGGCCAGCTTGTCGCCCACGTGCGAACCGGTGAAGGCGGCAAAGCGCCGGCCACCATCGTTAGTGAGCTGGAACGTCACATCGGGGCGGCCGTTCTCATCGCGGCCCTCCCTGGCATCGCGCAAATCGCGCCCGGTAACCGCTGAAGAGCGCGAAATCAGGTACCACACGTCGTGCGGCTCGCCGCCGCTGGTATCGCCTATGCTCTTGCCGCGCAACAGCATAGTGCCCGGCGGCAAGACGCCGTTGTTGGCGCTAAGGGCTTCCTGCTCGCTGGAGTAGGGGCCGCCGAAAGCCTGGCGAATCTCCAGCATGGCGGTGGACTGCATGATGGCCTTCACGCGCGCTGGGTCGTCCACTCCGGGCAACTGCACCAAAATCTGGTATTGCCCCAGGCCGTGCTCTTCAATCACCGGCTCGCTAACGCCCAACTGGTCAATGCGGTTGCGGATGGTTTCGATTGCCTGCTGCACCGCCCGGTTCTTGAGCTCAGTGAGATTGGACGGCTTCATGGAAACCGTATATGTGTCCTGGGCGCCGGAGGACAGGTTGTATTCCGGCAAATCGGAGGTGACTATGTCGCGCAAATCGCCGGGGTGATCTGCCGAGACGCCCTTAATTTGAATGTGGTCGGGATTGTTGGCGGCATCCGCCTGGGAGATGTCGGCAAAGGCAATATTGCGGCTGCGCAGGGCGCCTTTGAGGCGCTCGATGGCCTGCTGGGCGTCAACGTTGACGGCGTCATTTACCTGCACCTGCAGGATGAGGTGAGTGCCGCCCTTGAGGTCCAGGCCCAGATTGATGCGCTGCAGCAGGGCGGCAGCCAGCCCCGAGCCGGTGAGGCTGGAGGGAATGCCGAAAATGCCGTACACGAAAACCAGGAGAACGGCGATGATGAAAACTGACTTCCAGAGCAGGTTTTGCTTCATAAAACTGGGAGACTACCTTGAAAATACCGGGTAT
>DATEGM010000218.1:0-3551 GCA_035280085.1 Terriglobales bacterium | reverse complement strand
CCGGGAGATGACCCGCCAGGCACAGTTCTACGGGGCCATGAACCTGGCGCAGGGTTTTCCTGACTTCCCGGCACCGGCGGAGCTGAAACGGGCGGCGCAGCAGGCCATCGAAAATGACGTCAACCAGTACGCCATCACCTGGGGCGCGAAGAACCTGCGCAACGCGATTGCCCGGCAGGCGAAGGCGTGGCAGGGCATGGAAGTTGACCCGGAGAAGAACATAACCGTGTGCTGCGGTTCGACGGAGGCGATGATCGCCTCGCTGCTGGCGGTGACGAATCCCGGAGACGAAATCATCAGCTTCGAACCGTACTACGAAAACTACGGCCCGGACGCGATTCTTTCAGGAGCGCGGCCGCGGTTCGTGAGCCTGCGTCCGCCCGCCGACCCCGCGGAAGAGTGGACATTCGATGAAGACGAGCTGCGGCGGGCATTCAACCGGAACACCAAGGCGATTATCGTCAACACACCCAACAATCCGACCGGAAAGGTGTTCACGCGCGAGGAACTGCAGCTGATTGCGGAACTCTGCCAGCAACACAACGCGCTGGCCATCACCGATGAAATCTACGAGCACATTCTCTACGACGGGGCGGAGCACATCTCCATGGCCAGGCTGGAGGGCATGAGCGAGCGCACCATCACCATAAATGGAATTTCCAAGACGTACAGTGTGACCGGCTGGCGAGTGGGCTGGGCCATCGCGCCGGCCGCGGTGAGCGATGCGATTCGAAAAGTACACGATTTTCTCACCGTAGGCGCACCCGCGCCCCTACAGGAGGCGGCGGCGGCCGGCCTGTCGCTGCCCAGCAGCTATTATGAGGAACTTGCCCGAGGGTATGGGCGACGCCGGGACCGCTTGCAGGCCGTGCTCAGCGAGGCTGGGTTTAAAGCCTATCTACCGAAGGGCGCCTATTACATGATGACCGACATCAGCCGCTTCGGTTTCAAGGACGATGTTGCCTTCACTCAATACCTGGTGAAGGAAGTGGGAATTGCCGCCGTGCCCGGGTCGAGTTTTTACAGCCAACCGCGGTCGGGGGCGCAACAGGTGCGGTTTGCTTTCTGCAAGAAGGACGCCACGCTGGAGGAGGCAGCGCAGCGGCTGCTGCGGGTGAGAAAGCCCAATTGACCATTGCAGATTGACGAGTGAAAGTCGTTTACCAACGTGCCAGCCGTTGGCGTTCCTGAGGGATTCTCAGCCCCTTAAGCTGCACTCTACTGATCTCAGTTCCAACCGGTCGGAATGAGCGTCCACTGGGAGTTCTGGGCTGGGGCTGGGAAAATTGAAACAGAGTCTGGCCAACACCCACCAATTTGCAGGCATCTTCCCAATCGCACAGCAGACTAGATCAATTCCTCCCGGAATTTGAACAATGTACGGAACAAGGTGGTTCGCAGCGGCAGGGCTTCTGTTGGGAATGGGGCTTCTGCAATCGTTGGATACTCCGGCCCTGGGTCAGCAAATATTGTCGGAAAACATTACGAGAGCAGCATTGCCGGCTGCAAATGGCCCCGGGCAACTTCCTGAGGTGCGCAGCAACGGCGAATGGGTATTCAAGACGCAGGTTAACGAAGTGACGGTGATGTTCACTGCCATGCAGAAGGGCCGGTATGTGGCCGACCTGCAGCGGCAGGATGTGGAGGTGCGGGACGATAAGAGGCCGCCGGCAGAGATTATGGACTTCCGCAACGAGCAGGGCCTGCCGCTGCGGCTGGGGCTGCTGGTTGATACCAGCGGCTCAGTTGACAACCGCTTTCACTATGAAATGCAGGCTGCCAGCCAGTTCGTAAAGCAGGTGGTGGACCAGCAGCATGACCGGATTTTTGTGGCGGGCTTCTCCCACCGTCCGCGAGTGACGCAGGACTTCACCAATGATCCAGCTGAAGTTAGCAAGGGCTTAGGCAAGCTGCACGATGATCAGGGCGACACGGCGGTGTTCGATGCCGTGGTGAGCGCCTGCAAGAAGCTGGCGGAGAGCGGGGATCAGCAACCGGTGGCGCGCGTACTGGTGCTGATCAGCGACGGGGACGACAATGCCAGCACCGAGTCGCTGAAGGACGCTGCCGAGATCGCGCAATGGGATGAAGTGACCATCTACACCATCAGCAGCAATCCGCATGGGCTGAACGCGATTGGCGACGAGGCCCTGCAGAATCTGGCGGAACAAAGCGGCGGGCGGCCCCTGTTTGCCGGGTCGAAGAAGCAGGTGGCGAAAGCATTCGCACGGATTCGCGACGAACTGAGAAACCGGTATGCGGTGTCTTACCGGCCGTCGGAATTCAAGCCGGATGGTCATTTTCGCCACATACGCATCGTAGCGAAGCGATTCGGAAAGAAGCTGCACGTCCACGCCCGCAAGGGGTATTACGCCCGGCCGGCGCTGGCGGACGTGATCAGCGCCTTGCCCAGACCGTAACCGCGGGCGAGGGCGGGAAGCCCTCGCGTCAGCCGGCGAGACGCCGGCGCTACGAATGCGTTTACCGGTGATTCCCATCATTGACGCTCCCGCAGGCGTATGGAATAGTAGCCGTGTCCGGTTTAAGTCCTTGCTAAGGAGCTCATACCAGCTAAATGATGCGATTGATCCCGAAGGAAATGAAGTTCTTCGAGATGTTCGCCGAGGTTTCCAAGAACCTCACTGATGCCGCGCGCCTGCTGCAGCGCATGCTGAGCACTCACAACGAAATTCCCCGGGCAGTGGAGCAGTTCCGGGAGCTCGAGCACCGCGGCGATGACATGACCCACGCTATCATCACCAAGCTGAATCAGACCTTCATTACCCCTTTTGACCGCGAAGACATCCACCGGCTGGCTTCCTCGCTGGACGACGTGCTCGACTTCATGAACTCGGCGGCGGTGCGGCTGGTGATGTACAACATCAGCGCTCCCCCGCCGCCGGCAGCCGAGCTGGCGGGCATCATCGTGCAGCAGAGCGAGGAACTGGCCAAGGCGGTTTCCAACCTGGAGAAGAGCCAGCACGTTCTGGAGCATTGCGTGGAGGTCAACCGGCTGGAAAACGAGGCTGACCTGGTGAGCCGCAAGGCCATTGCCCGGCTGTTTGAACAGGAAAAAGATCCCATTTCGCTCATCAAGATGAAGGAGCTCTACGAAGTGCTGGAAACCGCCACAGACAAGGCCGAGGACGCGGCCAATGTGCTGGAAGCGGTGGTGCTGAAGAGCGCCTGAATGGCCCTGGATTCTCCCAATCCCCCTATGGCGAGGCAGAGCAGGTGAACTCGGGACTGACGCTGGTGATCATCACCGTCAGCATCGCCTTTGTCTTTGATTTCCTCAATGGCTTCCACGACGCGGCCAACAGCATTGCCACGGTGGTTTCCACGCGCGTGCTCTCGCCCACGCTGGCGGTATTCTGGGCGGCCTTCTTCAACTTCATAGCCGCATTCTTTCTGGGCACGGCGGTGGCGCACACCATCGGCAAGGGCATGATCAACCTGGATTACGTGACCCAGTTCGTGGTGCTCTCGGCGCTGGTGGGGGCGATCGTGTGGGACGTGCTGACCTGGTGGTGGGGACTGCCCACTTCCTC
>DATEGM010000217.1:0-11632 GCA_035280085.1 Terriglobales bacterium | reverse complement strand
TCTCGCCTTCAATCAGCTCCAGCCTTGACTTGAGCGGGGGCAAATTGCGCTGCACTGCGCTCAGCATCATGTCCTTGATGAACTGCTCCAGTGCCAGGCGATCGAGGCTGGGCGACTGCGTCCAGAATTCGTGCTCCCGCTTGCCCATTATGTAGCGAGCGTTAGGAAATGCGGGCTTGCCCGCCTTGTCGAGGGCGCCGCCAATATGATCAGGGTGGCCGTGCGTGAGCAGCACGGTGGTTACCTGCTGGGGGCTCACTCCCAGTTCCTGCAGTTTCTGCGGCAGTTCGCCGGTGCCTGGCGCCAGCCCGCCGGCGCCGGTATCTACCAGCACGCATTCTTTGCCAGCACGCGCCTGCAGGCAGGTGTAGGCGGCGAGCACGTGGTCCGTGGGCAACCGCCGCGCCCGCAGTTCGCTTTCTACCTCCTGCGGCGCCGCATTGGAGAAAAACCAGCTGGCAGGGTAGGGAAGCGTGCCGTCGCATAGCGCCGCGCACTCGATCTCACCAACTTTGAACTGATAATGGTTGGCCATGGTGTCCTCCCGGCTAAGCCACACCCGCGCGCTGTGCGCGAAACCCGGTGGCGTATTCGGCCACGGAGCGCAGCCGCACTCCGTATTGTTCTGCTGCTTCCTTCGCCCCGGCAATCACGTCGCCCTGGGCGTAGCCCAGCATGAGCGCCGCAAATGTTTTCTGCAGCGGATCTGTTGCCGCTCGGTGCTGCTGCTGCAGCGCTTCTAAGGAAACGTGCTCTACCGCGATCTTCTTGTGCACGGCCTGCAAAAATTTTTACCGCATCCAGTTGCGACACGGTTTCCGGCCCGCCCATTTCGAGAATCGTCTGCCGCTGCACTATTTTCTTGACCGCTGCGGCTGCCGCGAACTCCGCTACATCGAACGCCGAGATGTAGCTGCCCTTAGCCTCGCCGCTCCCGTAGATGCGGGCTGAGCCTTTCTGCGGGTCGAAGCCCAGCAGGGGGCTAAGCCACATTTCCATGAAATAAGAGGGGCGGAGAATGATGGCCTGCATCCGCCCTTTAAGCAGCCGGTCCTCGCACGTACGCTTGGCCGTTTCCAGGGGCGAATCCATGCGCAGGTTGCCGGAGTAGGAGGTGTAAACGAAGCGCTGCACGCCCGCGCGTTCGGCAGCTTCAATCAGCGCCAGCGTACCCTCCAGGTCCACCCGCCGCAGGCCGTCGTTGGCGGCCGCAGGCATGGAGGTGGCGGTGCAAACAATGGTCTCTATGCCGGCGCAAGCCGCGGCCAGAGTTTCCGGGCGGGTCAGGTCGCCTTCTACGATCGCAATCCCGGCCGCCTGCAGGTCCTTAACTTTGGGATGGTTAGGCCCGCCGCGCACCAGGCCGCGCACCTGGTTTCCCCGCTCGCGCAGTCTCAGCGCCGCTGCCTGGCCCACGAATCCTGTTGCCCCCGCTACCAGGATGGTCATAGCGGACCTCCTCAAACTGGCCGACTCTAGGCCCGCCCGCTGCCGGTGTCAAGCCAGGCCGGGCTCTGAACCAGGCAGGTACCAAGGTCACCTGGTTTGCCCTCCGGAGTCACGTCGCCTTCGCTTACAATGAGAGGAGAAACCCGCTCACCGCAGCCGGCTACTCTGCATCTAAAACGGGTTAAGAGTCCCATGAGGGTTGTGATGAAGAAGTCCTTACTTTTGTTTTGCCTGCTCGTGCTGGCCAGCGGCCTCTCATTTGCCGCTGCCCTGGGCACAGCCACCCAGTCGGTAATTCCCGGCGACGTGCAACAGATCATTTCCGTGGATTACCGCTCCTTGCAGAATTCCCCGACCGCCCAGGCCCTCAAGGCCCAGGTGCTGCCGCAAAACCTGAAGGAATTCGAGACTTCCCTGCGCGGCATCGGCCTCAACCCGGAAAAAGAGGTGGAGCAGCTGATTTTCGTCTCCTACCGGGCTAACAAGCAGGTGAAAACCATAGGCATTGCCCAGGGCAATTTCTCGCCGCGGGTGGTGCTGAAGAATCTGCGGCTGCGCAAGATTAAGCCTGTCGTCTACCAGGACGCTTACCTCTATCCCATGGGCAACGGGATGGAGATGAGTTTTCTCGATAATTCCACGCTGCTGTTCGGCGATATGAGCGCGGTCAAGGGCGCTCTGGAGGCGCGCAATGGCGCCACTCCCGCCCTGGGCAGCAATTCACAGATGACCGATATGCTGGGAGGAGTCGAGTCCGGCGCGGTGTGGAGCGTGCTGGATTCGGGCGGCACGCAGAACATGATGCGCTCCGCTCTGGGCCAGGCTTCGCAGTTGGCCGACTACAGTGCGGTCAAGCAGCGGCTGCTCGGTTCCCGCTATGTGATGGACTTTTCTAACGGCGTCGCCTTCGATATGGACGTGCTCACCTCCGACTCCATGATGGCAGCCACCATGGCCAACTTGGTCAAGGCGGGCATGATGTATCGCAAGATGAGCGCCACGCCTACGGAAAAGCTGGCCATTGACAGCACCACCGTGGACAACGACGGCTCCACCATGAAGGTACATTTCCGCACCGACGATACTCGCTTTCAGTCGTTGCTGCACTCCGAGTTGTTCGCCGCCGTTTCACGCTAGACCGCATTAACTAAGCAAGAAGAGCGACATAAGGCCGCTCTGCGCCTGAAGTCGGCTGGAACAAGCGTTGCACCAAAGGGATAGCATCCCCAGTTAATATGCGGGCTTCGTATTCATCAGGTGTAGAATCCTACATAGCAGGGTGGTGCGGGATGAGCGCGGCGGTACGGCTATCGCATACCTCGGCCCTCATACTTCAGAGTATTGGCACGGCTCACCATTACGGCTTCAACGTGATGGAAGTTACCGGTTTGCCCAGCGGCACGGTTTATCCCGCCCTGCGCCGCCTGGAGCGCGACCAACTGATCGTGTCCCGCTGGGAAGAGCTGCCCGCCGGCCGCCCACGACCTCCCCGCCGCTACTACAAGCTCACCCCTGAAGGCGCCACCGCTCTGCACAGCGTCCAACAACGTTATCCGCTGTTGCGTCATCTTGCCAGCCAGCATGGGTCGGTTCGACGCAAGGGAGCGGCGGCATGAAGCGCCCGCCCCAGAGCCTGCTCTATTCCTGCCGTGGGCTGTTGTGGCTGGCCAGTTGGCTGGTGCCCGCGAAAAAACGTCGGGAATGGCACGAAAAACGGGATAAGGAAGTCTTCCACTGGCTCCACTTCCTGGCGGAATCGGACCGGCTTACTCCCAGCACCCGCCTGGAGGTCCTGCGCCACTGCTGGCATGCTTTTCCGGAAGCGCTTTGGCAGAGATTTGATCACGAGCAGACCGTTACTCGTCTCGACTCCATCCTGCGTTCGCCTGCTCTCTGTCTTGGCATCTTCGCCGGCTTGCTGCTGGGCGTCGCGCTGCTCACCGGCTTCGCCCCGGCGGTCCGTTCCATGGTGCGCCTCCCCTATGCCGATCCCGGCACCCTGTTTGCCGTCAGGCCGGCGGGGCGCTTCATGTGGTTCCGCTCTGACCAGCTCGTGCGCGTCACCCAAGCCTGGAGCAAGAGCCCGCTGGTGACGAACATTGCCGCTTATTCCTTCCACCGTGGCACGCTGACGCCTGCGAACGGAGAAGCGGCCATCGTTTCCGCGCAGGTGGCGCCCAACTTTTTTCAGGTGCTGGGCGTGCCCGCGGCGCTGGGGCGAACTTTCCGCGAACCGGACGCCCAAGAATGCCGGCAGTGCGTGGTGCTTAGCCAGGCGACCTGGAAGTCCTTATTCGCCAGCGACCCCGGGATCATTGGCAGGCAAATAAAAGTGGACGGGCAGGAGATGAAGGTGCTGGGAGTTCTGCCCCAGCAATTCTCTTTCGGTTCGCCGGGAATTGCCGCCTGGTCGTTGCTGCAGCCCTCCGACGCCGCAGCCAATCTGGTGGACCGGATGGGCGCGGTGGCGCGCTTTGCCTCGCCGGTCAGCGAGGAGCAGGCCACCAGGGAATTGCAGCGGGTGACCGACCAGGCCGGCTACCACTTCGTGAACACTAGGCTGCAGGTGGTTTCCCTCGAGCAGCAGCAGCGCCAGGACCTAGATTCTTATCTCTTCTTTCTCCTGCTCGCCTTGGTGGGCTCAGTGCTGGTGACGTGGCTGGCCGGCACGCACGGGCATCTCGGTCCATCAGCCCGGGGAAGTAAGTGGGCATGGTGGGGATTTTTCGGAGGCAAAACGGCGCTGCTCCTCCTGCTTTGCTTCGTGATTGCCCTGGACCTGAGCCGCTATGGCTCCGTGCTGCTGACTGGGACCGTGCATCCCATGACCAATATTGTCTCCATGTGGGTGTTCCTGGTGCTGGCTATCGGCGCTCTCTCGTGGGCGGTCTATGACCAGCGCCGCCGCTGCCGTGTGTGCTTGCGCCGCCTGGGATTCTCGGTGCAGGTGGGCTGCCCCGGCTACGCTCTGCTGGAGTGCTGGGCAGCTACCGAACTGATGTGCGCCCAGGGTCATGGCATGCTCTACATGCCCGAGACCGAGGCCAGTTGGCTGGAAGGCGACCAGTGGAGTAACTTCGACACCTCTGTCGCAAACGCTGCCAAACCGCGCCACCCGGCGTAAGTCGCGGACCTCGTTTGCATAACAAGTTCAGGTCCTGCATAAATTCCCGGAACGCTAATTCCCCCGCACCGCCAATTCCCTCCCGAACGCTTTCGGAAGAGCGCGGCCTTAAGCCGCCACTCGTATTTTTTCATCTTGTCATCCTGAGTCGCGCGACCAGGGCGCCTGCTCTTTAACGGCCAAGTTGCTTCGTCCGTTGCTGCCCAAAAGCGGTGAAGATCAGTTGAAGAAATCTGTCATGGGTTCAGCATCTCGTGAAGCCCCGGGGTAGGCACCAATAGCAAGTGCTTCCAATATCGTGCGCAACGTATTCTCGTGACGATAGTATTGGCTGGATTTGTAGCTGCGTTTGACATTGGGGCCAATAAGCGCGGTGTAGATGTGCTCGGGGCAGTTGCCGACGGCTGCGTCGCATTCATCGAAGGTGACAATTAGCAGCCCGTCGCCACCGGCTCTGAAATACGGCTGCTGGAGCAAGGGTCCGACATTGGAATGCAGCCACTGGTCGGCTTCACGCAGGGTGCCGTTATGCGCGTCGTGGTGGAGATTGGGTATAACCAAGGAATAGTTGGGCAGCCGGTTGCGCGCCATGTCCCGGGCAAATTCCGTGAACGGAACCATCTTCCTTTGCTCGGTCGCGCTATCAATGACATCGGAATACCACGCCGCGGGGTTGTGACGCACGGCGTATAAGCCGGAATCGCCTTTCATCCAACCCACTTCCGGCAGAGAATCTGCGTAGACCTTCCAGGAGAGCCCGGCACGGTTCAGTTCGCGGAAGATGTTGTCGCTGGTTATTGGTTTTGAACACCCCCAGCCGCCACAGCCAAACTCCAGCTCGGAACTACCGGACGATAACCAGAAGTAGTCAAGCGCTGAACCGACAGCATCGGCGTGGTAATTGGCGGCAAAGGCGTAATCCCAACCCTGCCGCACCAGCCACGGCATGCCGCCGTCGTGAACCTCGGAATAGCTGTGATTTTCCTCTATGACCAGAACCACATGTTTTGATGGTGGTACAGCTGCATTATTGGAAGCAGGGGGCGAAGATGCTGGAGATGGGTTCGGTGACGGATTTGCCGGCGCAGGGGTGGGAGACATGGCGGGTGCAGGTTGGCTTGTTGCTTGTGGGGGTACGCTCCGAGGCACAGCGCCACAGCCTGCCAGGACTAGCATGGCGGACCACAGTAGTGAGAGCGATACGCCCAACGGCAGAAAACGAGACCTCATCTAGCCTCCTCAAAAAAAACCTGCAAGTCAAAACACATGTGAGGGCTTTCCAGAGAACGTAGCAGCTGGCGCCCGGGCGCAGCATCGGCGAATTACTTGAGGGACACTGGGAGAAGTGCCCTAGCGGGTTGCTGAAACCGCTCCTAGTAGATCTCCACTGCGGTGTGACCAAGTAGTCCCACGAACGAGGCAATGCACTTGGCCGATCGCATAAGCTTGCCTCACCGGCGGAAATGGTGAATTGGATTGGGTGTAGCCATGCTGCTTCTGGCTGTCATGGGGCAACCGCGCGCTGCGGTTTCGGTCTAATAGGCGTCCCCTGCCACTTAGTGGTAGCATGTCCGAACATCAAAGGAGGACTGCTTTATGAAGTTGCTGACTATTGCCGTACTGCTTCTGGCGTTGAGCGGCTTTGCCGTGCCGCAACGCCGAGAGACGGAAGATGTGCCTGGGCAAATGGTCCGCGCAAGACAAGCATTGCTCACCGCAAAAAAGGAAATGGCAAGTGCCGGTACCGAGTGGGGCGGGCATCGGGTAGAGGCAATGAAACATGTTGACCAGGCGCTTGAGGAAATCCAGAAAGCGGAGCAGTGGGCCAGAGCACACAAGGAGATCAGGTAGGAGCTATCCGCGATACGGCAAGGCCGGGCGGCAGGTTCGCCTAGAAGATGCATGAAAGCGGGTGTTGACAGAAAGTTTCCGACTGCCTTATAAGAATTGCGCCCTGGATTCTTGGCGTGAGGCTACGGGAGTCCAGTGGTATTCTGCCGCGCGATTCTGCTTGCCCCCTCGAGGCTGCCAGTCGAGCCCGGCTACTTCAGGAACATCACCAATACTCGCCCATCGGAGTGATAGGTTCCCCCGGTTGCATTCTTTGCTTCTTTCACCGGCTGAGCAGGCAGGTAGTAGAGTATGTTCCCCACCAGCCCAGTCTGCTGCAGGCTCTCACCGATGTGATCACGTTCGCCGTCTACCGCGGGATCGATTTTGTGCGTCACCTTGCCGTTGCGCTGGTCCTTCTCGAAGCCGATGTCGTGCGTTCCTGCCCCAACCCACACTGTTGCATTGTTCCAGGTGAACGGCGCCTTCCAGATCCGACAATGGTGCCGGCTGGCCACGACGGAGTAGGCCTCCGCTTGCTCATAGCCGAAGTCCTGCGGTCGGTTGAACAGATACAGCGTGCTCATTGGCATTCGCCGATAGTCTTTGTTCTCGTAGGTCTCCACGGCCGCGCTTACCACCGCCACGCTGGTGGACTGATCAGCCAGTTGCCAATGGGCAGCTCTCAGCGCCGCCTGAAGGTTTTGCTGCGGGCCGACAATTACAAAATTCACCATGTCGCCCAGGTTCTTAAACTGGTCATTGACCCGGCGCGGAACGCTATTCAGATCTTCCGCCAAACCCCGATTCAAAGGGGTGTTGGACACCTTCAGGGTAGTTTCAGGTAAGGGCGTAGCAACCGCTGGGGACGAGGCGGACCCGGCAATTCCGGGGGATGAACTCACCTGGGAATTGCCGATCCCAAGCTGTCCCTGAAGCCAGGTTTGCGCGGCCGCTCCCAGTTTGCTCTTGACTTGCGCCGACACAGCTGCGGGCGTGATTTGAAGTTCAACTTCTATTTCTCCGTTGCACGGCGGCTTGCCACTGGCGTTCATGCCAAAGAATAAGCGCCCCTGCTGGTCAATGTTCAGGTTCTGGCTGGCTCCAATTGGAAACGGAGTGCCACTATCAATTCTGCCGATCAATGCCCCGGCAGGAGCTGTGGAAACAGGAAGAGACTGTTTGGATCCATTGTTGTTCCCATCGGGAGTGCAGTCGCCTCTACCCGATGTTGCCCTGATTTGCACAACGTCCCCCAGGTGAACGTCAACCTGTGCGTCAGTCCATGGCCGATTCGAGGATACGGTTAGCTTCGACTGCGTCGGAGCCCCTTGGCTGGGCGCTGGGTTAGGTGTGCTGTTTGCTTGCCCGCCTGCCTGGGCTGTTAAAGCTGCGCCCCCAATCAGGATAAAACGCGCGAGTCGCATAGCATGCGCTAGATAACCGGCCATAGGTATGAATCTTAGCAAGCTATCACGGATCGAACTAAGCGCAATTGCGCTCTGGGGGCAGCATGTCTTCGCTGGGGACGTTAACCACCAAGAGCTCGGGGACCACGATCAGCGCCGCGCGTGAGGATATCAATGACAACGGCCCAATCCACCAGGGTGCGGGCCTATCGTCGCCTTGATCCATCACCGGGGGCGGCCTCGGGTCCATCGCCTGGTGACGCCCATCACAATTTCCCGTGATGTGGGTCACGGCCTCACGTGCGCTCCTTTTCTATCGTAGGAGCTGCAGGGATGTGGGGTTATCTGCGAGGAGATCACCATGGCGCATGGCAGCGGGCAAGCGGCGGAGGCCAAGCCATCCCCCCGGCTGATTTTCTGGGAGGTCACCAAGGGTTGTAACCTGCGCTGCATCCATTGCCGCGCCAGCGCCACCGAGCTCAGCTCTCCCTCCGACCTCACCACCGCCACCGCCCTCGCCATCATTGACCAGATTGCCGCGGCCGCCAATCCCATCCTCGTGCTCAGCGGCGGCGAGCCGCTTTATCGGTCCGACATTTTCCAGTTGGCGCGCTACGGCACCGACCGCGGCCTGCGCGTCGCCCTTGCGACTAACGGCACGCTGGTCACCCGCGAAGTGGCGCGCATGATTGTGGATTCCGGCGTGCGCCGCGTCTCCATCAGCCTGGATGGCGCTGATTCCCTCACCCACGACACTTTTCGCGGCATTCCCGGCGCGTTTGACGCCGCCGTGCAAGGCCTGCGCAATCTGAAAACGCTGGGCATGTCGGTGCAGATCAACATGACCATCGCCCGCCACAACGCCCGCCAGTTGCCGCAGGTGCTGGAGTTGGCCCGGCGCCTGGGAGCGGATGCGCTGCACACTTTTCTCCTGGTGCCGGTGGGCTGCGGCGTGGATATCGCCGCCGAGCAGATGGTCGCGCCCGAAGAATACGAACAGATGCTGAACTGGTTCTACGACCGTTCGCTGGAGGGCGGAATCGAGCTGAAGGCCACCTGCGCCCCTCACTATTTCCGCGTTGTGCGCCAGCGGCGCGCCGCCGAACGCCGCGGCATGAACGGCGAACGTAAGGAAGCGGCGCCTCAGCAGGAGCGGCCCATTCCGGGTGTGATTGGCCCCACGGAAATGGCCATGCCGGGCTCCACCGGCGTTGTGCTCCATCAATCGGCTGCGCCCCGCCCCGGCCATCCCGCAGGCTCCCACCACGGCCATCCCGGCGACATGAACGCCATGACCAAGGGCTGCTTGGCCGGAACCGGCGTCTGCTTCATTTCCCATGAGGGCGAAGTTTATCCCTGCGGCTACCTGCCGGTCCTGGCCGGCGACCTGCGCCGCCAGACCTTTGCTGAAATCTGGGAGAAATCGGTGGTCTTCGAGCAGCTCCGCGACACCGGCAACCTGAAAGGGAAGTGCGGCTGTTGCGAATTTCGCAACATCTGCATGGGTTGCCGCGCGCGCGCCTTTGCCGCCTCGGGCGATTTCCTCGACGAGGAGCCGTTCTGCATTTACCAGCCGCGAGTCGGCGAGAAGAACCAGGAGGGGAAGCCGGCGCGCCCCGTGGCGCCGTAACCACATTGCGGGAGTGTGTGGCAAAGTCGTACCTGCGATAACCAGCGCAGTGTGCCACAAGCCCCTGCATTTCGATGTCACCTCCGAGACACCGAGAGCACAGAGGGCTTTTGACTTCATTTCTTCCTCGGGGGTCTCTGCGTCTCGGCGGTAGAAATTGGTTTTAGCAATGAACATATCACTGAGCCTTGATTCGCAACCAGTCCCCAGAATTCGCCTTCGTGCGCTGGTCGTGCCGCGCGAGCACGGCGCGTGGGGCATGCTGCTGGTCCCTTTGGCGACCGCCGCGGCTGTCGGCATCATGCGCGGCGGAAAAGCGCTGCCGCTCCTGCTTTTCCTGCTGGCGGCCCTGGCCGTGTTCTGGCTGCGCACGCCCCTGGAAAGCTGGCTGGGCACCACACCGTTGCGCGCGCAGACCGCGGTTGAGCGCCGCGCTTTGCTCGTCTTCATCCTGTCTCTATCTTCGCTGGCTGCGCTCATGTTCACCGCACTTTTCTGGGGCGGTCAGAATCGCGCGCTTCTGCCGCTGGGCGCCGTTGTGATGCTGGCGTTCATGGCCCAGGCGGCGCTGAAAAAGCTGAGCCGCCGGTTCAGGATGGCCGCTCAGGTGGTGGGCGCCATCGGCCTCACCGCCACGGCGCCTGCCGCCTGCATCGTGGCTGCCGGCCGCTTCGATTCCGTCGCCGCCGCTTTGTGGCTCGCCAACTGGCTGTTCGCCGGCGACCAGATTCATTTCGTGCAGCTGCGAATTCATGCCGCCCGGGCCCAAGGCGCCGGCGAGAAGTTGCGGCGCGGTCGCGCCTTCCTGGCCGGCCAACTCTGCCTGGCTGCCGTCCTCATCGCAGCCGCCAGCTCCGGAGTCCTGCCCTGGCTGGCATTGCTGGCCTTCGCTCCTGTCCTCTTTCGCGGAATCGCCTGGTTCCTGCGTTCCGCCCAGCCCCTGGCCGTGCGCCGGCTGGGCTGGAGCGAACTGGCCCACGCGCTCGCCTTCGGCGTCTTGCTGGTTGTGGCATTCCGGTGGTAAGAAAGCATTCAGCGCTCAGGCGTCAGCATTCAGCTCCAATCGGAAGTGGCGATGCTCCCTCACTGGCTGAATGCTGATAGCTGATGGCTGACAGCTGACAGCTTGCTCCTGTGACCTCACTCATTGCTCCCCGCCTCACCTCGGCCTACCCGCATACGAAGATGAGTAGAATATCCGCATGGCTGAGCCCCGCCGCGTCAATCACGCCGAAAGCTTGCGCAAAGTGCCGGTCTTTTCCGGCCTGGAAGAGCACGAACTGCAGTTCCTCGCCCAGCGCGCTGTGCCCCGCCGCTACTCCGCCGGCGAAATCGTCTTCAATGAAGGCGATCCCTGCGGCGGGATGTACGTAGTTGAAACCGGCAACGTGCGTATCTTCAAAAGTTCGGCCAGCGGCCGCGAGCAGGTGCTGGCCATCGAGAGCGCGGGCAGTTCCATTGCTGAGCTGCCGGTTTTTGATGGCGGCAATTATCCTGCTTCCACCTCCGCCGTTACCGATAGCACCCTGCTGTTCGTCAGCAAGAACGATTTTCAGGCGCTCTGCCTTGAACACCCGCGCGTGGCCCTGAAGGTGTTGCGCGTGGTGGGCGCCCGCTTGCGCCGCCTGGTGGGCATTATCGAGGAGCTTTCTTTCACGACGGTTCACCAGCGGCTGAGCGCGTTTCTTTGCCGCCTGGCGGCCGCAGGCCGGCGCACGCCGCAGGGCATCGAGATCACGCTGCCCTCCAGCAATCAGGAGTTGGCGGCGCAAATCGGCACCGTGCGCGAGCTGGTCTCTCGCAACCTCAGCCGCCTGCAGGCCCAGGGACTCATCCAGATGGACGGCCGGCAGGTGGTGATTCCCAATCTGCAGAAACTGCAGGCCGAGGCAGAAACCTCGGAGTGATCACCTTCGCCTTAGCTCGTACTCTTAACCTGTGATCCTGAGCTCTTAACCCCTGATATCCTGAGCTCTTAACCCTGATATCCTGAGCCTCTTAACCTGTCATCCTGAGCGCAGCAGGGCGATTCGCTCGCGAATCGCCCTGCGCAGTCGAAGGACCCCTGCACATCCAGCACCACCGCTCCCGTTCCAGGGAGTTCTCAGCAACGTTGCCTCATCCTCGTCCAATATCGTCATCCTGAGGAAGCGCGAGCCGCGCTTGCGCGGTGAGCGCAACGAAGGACCT
>DATEGM010000216.1:0-13121 GCA_035280085.1 Terriglobales bacterium | reverse complement strand
CCGGCCTGGGGCGCGACATCGGTGAAGGTGCCGTCCCCGTTGTTGCGGTAGAGGTTCTTGCGGCCGAAATCATTCACGACGTAGAGGTCGGGCCAGCCGTTGCCGTGGAAGTCAGCCCAGCCGCAGCAGAAGCTATAGCGGGTGTTGTTGCGACCGAGCCCGGTCTGGCCGGTCACATCGTGGAAAGTGCCGTCGCGGCCGTTGCGCATGAGGAAATTGGGCGGGCCGTTTTCCGCGTCGTAGTAGGGGCACGGGTAGCGGTACTGGCTGGCGCCCTGGTAATAGATGTAGAGGCAGAAATAAATGTCGAGCCAGCCATCGCGATCGTAGTCGGCGGCAGCCGCGCCGGTGAAGGTGCCTTGTGGGGCTGTGGCGAACTTGAACGCGTCCGGTCGCTGGCGAAATCTGCCGCCGCCCTGGTTGAGAAACAGCAGGGGGCCATTGGCGCGGACGACGATCAGGTCCTGACGGCCATCATTGTCGAAGTCGGCGAAGATGGCGCATGCTGTATTCTCCAGGATTCCAAGTCCGGAACTTTCGGTGATGTCTTCGAACGTGCCGTCGCCGCGATTGCGAAACAGGCGGTTGGGAAGGCCGGCGGGCTGGCAGATGTACACGTCGTCGAAGCCATCATTATCAATGTCGCCGACGGAAATTCCGTTGTGACCGTAAATATCAATGCCGCAGGCGCCATCCAGGACCGTACGCCAGTAGTCGGCGCCATGCTGAAGCTGGGAGGAGTACGAAGCGTTGCCGCCGAATGCTTGTGCAGTGATGTCGGCAAAAATGGGAGCAGCGGTGCGGCTGAGAGTTTCTTCCAAAGCCCGCCAGGCGCGCAACAGGAAACCGCCGCCGGACGCAGGTTCCCATTCCATCTCCCAGTCGCCGACGCGCTGCTCGCGGTAAAAGCCGCGGCCCGAGCCGACCAGTTCGTAGCGCACGCGTGTCTGGAGGCGGCTCGCCGAATCAGCTCGGATGCTGGTCACCTGAAATTCCGCCGTAGAAATGCTGGACAGGCCGCTCAGCGCCGATTGCAGCTCCCGCAGAAATGGGTCGCGCTGAAGGGCATTCTGATTGGCGAAAGTGTTACGCCGAACTTCCAGCACCCCGCCGGAACGCACGACCCGCGATTCCGCCGGCCGCAGTGAGGTACCGGAAAAGTTGTCTCCGAGAGCTTTGGCAATGGCTGAGAGATCATGCGGTTCTTTCCGCAGGCTTAAGCTCCACTGAGCAAAAATCGCCGCAATCTGGTCGTGATATTTTTCGCTGACGAACTGATCGTGGCCGGCCTCCGTCTGCCGGAACACATCCTCGAGCGGATCAGGAGTGCGATAGTGGGGCAGCAGGTGGAAATTGCCATCAAGCGAGCGCGGGTTGCGGCAGCCAGGGTCGTAGGCGGGCGGCTGGGCGTAGGCGCGAAGGCCCGCGGGAAGCAGGATTGCCGAGGCTCCCTGGCAGCAGCGGATGAGAAAGTTACGGCGGCCCAGATTGACCGGCTGTGGTAGGCTACGGCGTGCCAGTGCTGTCTCCACCTAAGAAAATTGTGCCCCTGAGCCAGCCGAGTATAACAGTGGTCGGCAGCTACGCGACCGGCCTCACCATGAAAGTTGAGCGCCTGCCGAGCAGCGGCGAAACTCTGCTGGGCACAGGCTACCGCATGGACTACGGCGGCAAAGGTTCCAACCAGGCGGTGGGCTGCGCGCGGCTGGGAGCCCGGGTCAGTTTTGTTGCCAAAATTGGAAACGACAACCTGGGGCAGATGGCGTTACAACTCTACCGCGAGGAGGGCGTGGATGCGACTCACGTCCTGCAGACCGCGGATGTCGCAACGGGCGTGGGTTTCATCCTGGTGGAGGAAACCAGCGGGCGCAACTGCATCGTACTCGACCCCGGGGCGAATGAGCGGCTGAGCGCCGCCGATGTGTCGAAATGCGAAGCGGCGTTCAGCTCTCCGGCGGTGGTGCTCACGCAGCTGGAAATTCCAGTGGATGCTGCCGAGGCCGCCCTGAAACAGGGCAGAACGTGCCGGGCAATCACCATCCTGAATCCCGCGCCGGTGCGGCCGCTGCCCAGCCGCGTGCTGCAACTCGTGGATGTACTCACGCCCAATGAAGTTGAGGCCAAGGTGCTCACAGGCCGCGGTCCGGATGATAAAGCTCCGCCCGAGGAGATAGCACGCGAACTGATCAGCGCGGGCGTGAAGAACGTGATCATAACTCTGGGCGAAAACGGGGCGCTGCTGGTGACCGAATCTGCTACTGAGCGCTTCCCCGCTTTGGCTGTGCGCGCGGTTGATACGACGGGCGCGGGCGATGCTTTCAACGCCGGGCTGGCCACGGCGCTGGCGTGGGGAGCGACCCTGGCGGAGGCGGTGGAAGTGGCTATTGTCACCGGCGGCCTGGCGGTCACCAAAGAAGGCGTCATCCCTTCCCTGCCCGACTGCAATGAGGTAGTGAACTCCTACCAGGGCCGCGGCCTCACCCCGCCAGCCTGGCTTGCGACCAGTTCGGCAGCTGCGCGATGATTTGAGGAGCAGCGATGGCTGAGACTCCCACATTTCTGGTCAACCCGCAGGCGCGGGCACGCTGGATGCGGCTGGACACCGCGCAGCTTCTGAAGCGCTTCTTTTTCTGCGAGCGTTCGCTTCTGCTCAGCCATGCCACCTGGATTCCGCGAATCGGTTCGCAAGAAATAAAAACCGGGCTGGCGCAGTTCCTCTGGCAAAACGCGGAAACGGCGCATGCCCTGCGCAACCGCGTGTTTGAGTTGCGCTTTCCCAGCCGCCTGCTGGAAGAGGAGGGCGCCGACCGCGCGTTGAGCGAGCTTTTTAGCGCGGTGAAAGACTCGCCAACCGCGGCCGCCTTTCTCCTCAGCGTTGGAAAGGTTCTGCTACCCGCGCTGCGCGAGTCATATGCGGCGTACCTGCAGGGTTCGGATTCGATTGCCGATGGCCCCACGCATCGCTTTTTGCGGCTGGCGGCGCAGGAGAAGGCAGAACAGATCACCGCTTTCGAGGAGTGGGCGGATGCAGAATTGGCGCGCGTTCCCGTGTTGCGCGATGGCGCGCTTGCGTGGAAGGAAGCGGTTGCAGCGCGCCTGGCGGAAGTGGGTGGAGTGGGAGTTGCGCCTCCCCCTGGGGCGGCTGCCAGCACACCGCTACCTGGTGCAATCAAGTGGACCATCCCCCAGCGGCCTGAGCGGGATGAGCGCTTCTGGCCGTGCCGCTTCTACTGGCCGGACGTAGTGAACCCTTCCTATCCCTATGGAGAAGGCATGCAACTGCAGGTGCGCTCCGCCATCAGCCACCTGAATGAGGCCTGGGCCATTGAGGCAGGTAGCGTGATCCTGAGCGCCTTTGCCGGCGTCCTGCCCTGGGAGTGGATCCACGATGCAGCCCGCTGGACCTACGATGAATCGCGCCACTGCCGCATGGGCTACGAGCGCCTGCTGGCCTGGGGATTCGAGCCACAGCAGATTCCGCTGGGAACCTATATTTATGAGAGCGCTTCCGCGGAGGATCCGATTTACCTCTTGGGAATGCTCTATTTTTTCGAAACCAAAAATATTCGCCACAAGCCGGCACGCGCGCAGCTGTTTCATGCTTATGGCGACACCCTGAGCGAGCACGACATGGATTTCGACTGGGCGGACGAAACTATCCATGCCGGGTACGGCAAGCACTGGCTGAAGGAATTGCTGGCGGTGCGCGGCGAGGACCCTGCGGCCTATGAACGAATTCGCGAGCGCTGCGGGCAGCTTGTGAACGAATACGTGAGCACAGCCACGGCGGAAGAGGTCGCCGCTATAAAGAAGGTGGCCGGCGCGCTTCTGGCGAAGGCAGCCACCATGCCCCGCCCGTCGCAGCTTTCAGGGGGCGCGCGGCAGTGATGGCCGTAAGCATCAGCACAAGGGCGCTGATTCGTGCGATGGGTTACCGAGCTGCGCTGGCCTCAGCAGCTCTGGCGCTTAGCCTGCTGATTTCAGCGCCAGCGCTCTCCCAGCAAACAGCGGGCAGGGTACCCAGCGGAACGCAGTCCGCCACTCCCAGCAATGCGGAAGCTCACGTGGCCAGGGGCTATGATGCCCTGAAAGATGACCGCTATACCGTAGCAGTGGACGAGTTTCGGGCGGCTCTGCAGCTCGATCCCAGCCTGGTGCTGCGGGCGCGCTTTCCGCTCGCGGTTGCGCTTTTCGAAATGCATAACAATGCCGACGCGCGGCGGGAACTGGAACAGGTGCGCCAGGTAGCGGGCGACCATCCCAACATCATGTACTACCTGGGAAGGGTGGACCTGGAGGAGCACAATTTTGAGCAGGCCATCGGCCACTTCAGCAAGGCTGCCGCTAAGCCCCCTTTCCCTGACACCGCTTATTACCTCGGCTTCGCTTACTTCAAGCATGGCGACCTGGCGCTCGCGGAAGAATGGCTGAAGAAAGCCGAGGTTGCTACTCCGCACGATTCGCGAGTTCCCTATCAACTGGGCTTTGTGTACCGGCAGGAGGGCCGGCAGGAGGATGCCAGCAAGGCGTTGGCACAGGCGGCGCAGTTGCGGCAGAGGGACACCGATGAAGCCCTCATCCAGAGTGACTGCGCGCAAAAGCTGCAGCAGGGGCAACGCGAACAGGCGCGCGCGATTTGTGATCAACTGTACGACAACAACGACGCCGAAAGGCTTACGGAATTGGGCACGCTCTACGGCCAGCACGGAGATTATGAAGCTGCGTTGAAGCCGCTGCGGCGGGCGGCGGAACTGCAACCGCAGTCGCCGCAAATGCAGTTCAATCTGGCTATGGTGTACTTTCAGGTTAACCGCTTTGAAGAGGCGCGCGTCCCTTTGGCGAGTGCTCTTCAGCGCTGGCCAGATCTGTTCCAGTTGAACGCGCTCTATGGAGCAGTACTCTTGAAGCTCGGCCAGGAACTCCCGGCTTACCAGGCACTGCAACATGCGCACCAACTCAATTCCAGCGATTCCGGAACGGCTGACCTGCTTTATGAGGCTGCAATTGCCTTAGGGGGGAAGAACCAGACGAGCCGGCGGTATAGCGATTCCCTGCGCTACTACGCCGAAGCCGCGAAATTGCGCCCCGCCGAGCCGGCCCCACATCGCGGTATGGCCAAAATTTACGTTCTCACCGGCCGGCCTTCCCAGGCCCGGGCAGAGGAAGCCGCAGCCGACCGTCTGGCCAGAAACCTGGGCGAGCAGCCCTAGGATTCGGCTTGAACTGCCGCAAAATCTGAGATTTCGAACGACCTAGGGGAATTAGTGGGCGAGTTCAGAAGCCATTACCCTGGTACCTCGCGACGGGTGACTGAAGACATGGCACTGAACTCACACCGGAGGCGAGATAATGTACATGCGTGTCGCAAATCAGCACAACCACCGGGGGCGCTGTTTTCAAGGCCCACAACGTCACCTACGCCATAGAGAAGATTGGCGATTTCTTTCGGGGGACAGGGTCAGGGATCCTGGCCGGCTGGCCGGAAACTTCCGCCAAAATTATCGTCGAGGCGTTGCAGGAGCTCAGCGTCAAAATGGCCAGTGCGGGAATGGTCCCGGAAGCAACCGCGCTGCCCATGGCTCTCTACACCGCTCGCGAGTTGCAGAAATACCTGAAACCTGAGCGCAGCGATATACCCAACCGAGACGCCGCGCGGGTTTACTACCGGTGCCTGCGTTCACTCCTTCGGGAATTATCGCCAGTGGATAAAGAAATCGCCCAGAGATTCAGCGGTCAGTAGCTCCCGCCTAGGACTGGTTTCATCGCCGATCTGAGTTGAACGTTCAGTTGGTGGACTGCTCGTACCAGCGGAGGACGCGCATTGCGCGCAGCGTGTTCCAGCGGCTGGGCTGGCCGTCGCCCTCCTCCAGCGCAAAGTGGACCTTGCCGGGATGCGTGTTTTCCAGCAGCCAAACGCCATCGGGCTGCTGCTTGGAACGGAGCAAATGGATGGCTTCGTTCATCCGCGGGTCTGGCACATCTCCTACTGAGCGGAAGTAATCGAGGGCGCGCAGCACGTCGTAATGCCAGCGAATCGGAAAGGAGAATTGCAGCCAGGCTGGGTTAACGACCTCGCCGGTGCTCTTGCGCCGAAACAGCTTTCGTTCGAGCAGGTACTGCTCGCCGCGCCGGCGAGCGGCGATGCATTTGGCGGAGCCGCCCGTCGCGCGCTCGAAAGCCAACAGCCCTTCCAGCACGTTGATGGTGGTGTCGAACGACGAGCGAACGGAGCCGTTCTCCGCTTCGCAGTTCCAGCCACCGTCCTCGAGCTGCTCAGCCAGCAAGCGCGTGACCACCTCTTCCACGTTTTGATCGAAATAGACGCCTAATCTGACGGTCCTGCCATTGATGCAGGGCTCGACCTCACCGTTGAAGAAGGGCTGGCCGGCGTGCTCCCAGCGGCAGTTGTCTCTGACCCGCGCCACCGCCCGGCGCACCCGCTCAGCGGACGGGTCAACCCCGAAATCACACAGTAGCTGGAGGGTGGGCAGTGTGGAGGTCCAGGGCTGGCCCTTTTCGGCGCGCCAGTTGAAGCTCTGCGCCGGGAAGCACGCACCTCCCGCCCACTGGCCGTCTTCGCCCTGCAAGGAGAGCAGCCTCGCGCCCCAACCCTCGTCTGCCACCCGCGCGCGCTCGGCCGCTATGACCTCCGCCGGCGCATGAACAAGGTCGCGCAACACCTGCCAGCGGATGGCGGGATCTGAATCGAGCAGCCAGTCCATTACCGTCATAGGACCGACTCTAACATGATGGCGAGGAGGTAAAGGGCTGAGACGCGGAGCTGACCGCCTTGCAATTCCCCGGAGGCTGCGGCCAACCTCAGCTCCTCTCAGCCCGGAAATGAGTATGGGGATCACCCCTCGGTAGAAAAAGGCACCGACGTTCATGCGGCGGATTGTCCTTAAAACTGGCAGGACACAGAGCAACATTGTGGAGCGACCCACATTCGCTTAGGGGCCGCTACCGGAGAAAACGACCCACCCGAAAAGCAGGGCAGGTTGGGGATTGCTTCCCCCTGTCAAAAAGGACTGAGGCGGTCAAGCTGTTTTGATTCTAAATCCGCCTCAGTCGCCGATACGATGTCCTACACCTCATTGCTGCTGAAGGTCGATGCCGGAGCTGTGCTGGGTTCCCATATTGCCAATGACGGCAATCGAGTTGTACCCCAACACGCTGAACGTAACCGTCGCTGAGAAATCATCTGCCGTCCCGTGGATCCTCGAAAGCAGATGCCCAGAGTGTGACGTGCTGGAGAAGGTGGAGTGGTTCGAGAATAGATGGACCCGTTGCCAGGTTCCACTGATCACGCCGCCCGCGGCAGGGAAGCAACCGAAGCCGCCGGCGGGGCAGAATAGATTGACAAATCCCGTCGTGGTGGCTAACACGCTGGTATCCGTATCGGCTAGCGTCAGGCTTGGGGCGCCTTTGAGGCTTACATTGGCGCCAGGTATCGCTCCAAAACCGAGGTACTGATCTCCCGTCGGCAGGATCAGGCTATAGGACAGCATCCATTGCGGTGCTGCTCCAGGCGCTGACAGTGAGCCGACAAACACCGAACTACAAACGTTGTTCACATCACAGGAGAAAACCCCAGCGAAGGGGCCGCTGAGATTCATGTGGAATACAGTTGTGGCAGCACCGCTGTTCAGAGGCGCAGCGACCAGAACCAGAGCGATCATTAGCAACTGGTGGAGCTTAAAAGCGATTTTAGAATCTGTTGGGTTCACGGGATTGTCTCCTTTCTCGTGTTACTCACTATCCGGACCCCATGACAGAAGAGGCAACTGGGATGCCACAACAACGTGTTCACTAAACGTATTTAATTGAAGGCCAAGAGATTCGGAATCTCTCGAGGGCTAACCGATCGGATAGCGGGGGGATATCCATTTGGATAGCGATGATGTACTCGGCTTGCCTAAGCTCTCAGCGATACTTGTGCCCCTGCCGTTCTCCAGCCATTGCTGGACGGGCCGGACCAAGACAAGCCCGCAACAAAGCGCAACCCAGGGCGCAACCACAGCCCGCAATTGTGCCAGCGGAACAGCCGCAGATTGTCGAAGGGGTTGGTGAGCGCGGAAGGAATCGAACCTTCAACCTACTGATTAAGAGTCAGTTGCTCTGCCAGTTGAGCTACGCGCCCGGCTCGGAGTGCGGCAACAAGGAGGGGCTGGCACGAACATCCTCCAGCCCCAGTCTGAGTATAACAGCGCCGGTGCGGTTCGGTGAAGGCGCGAGGCAAAACCAAAAGCTTAACGCAGAGGACGCAGAGATAAGCCGAGCACGCGGGGGAACCTAAT
Organism: Terriglobales bacterium; assembly: GCA_035280085.1. Classification (GTDB taxonomy): domain Bacteria; phylum Acidobacteriota; class Terriglobia; order Terriglobales; family Acidobacteriaceae; genus JAICWP01. The sequence continues at coordinate 4,824 of DATEGM010000216.1, read as the reverse complement.
TCTAACAGCCAGGAACAAGGCAAGGGCTTCAGCCGAGCGCACAGCGAAACTGAATTCTGCGCGCTCTCTGCGTTGAGGGTTTTACGATAGTCCGAAGTCATGTGTTCTGCGTCACAATATCAGTTCAAGGCTTTCTGATATCCTCGAAGGTCGCATCCCGACAAAAATCCTCCCGGGAGGCCACCGTGATTGCTCGCTCTTTCCGCCACACCGCAGCTGCCATTGTGCTGCTCGCCGCCTCAGCTCTGCTGGCCGCGCGGCAACCATCCAGCAACCAGCAAATGGAGCGCCGCATTGACGCCCTGCTGCGGCAAATGACGCTACAGGAAAAAATCGGGCAACTGGTGCAGTACGACGGCGTTACTACCGACGCGGCCACGCTGGCCAAGGAAGGCCGCGTAGGCTCGTTTCTTAACGTGACTGGTGCGGAAAAAACCACGGCGCTGCAGAACGCGGCGCTGCAGTCGCGGCTGAAGATTCCGGTGCTCCTGGGCTATGACGTGATTCACGGTTACCGCACGATTTTCCCGGTTCCGCTGGGAAGCGCGGCCAGCTTCGATCCGCAATTGGTGGAGCAATCGGAGCGAGTGGCCGCCAGGGAAGCCACGGCCGCGGGCGTGAAGTGGACTTTTGCGCCCATGGTGGACATTGCGCGCGACCCGCGCTGGGGGCGCATCGTGGAAGGCTCCGGAGAGGACCCGTACCTGGGCTCTGTGATGGCCGCCGCCCGGGTGCGGGGCTTCCAGGGCGCCAACATGGCCGATCCCGAGAGCCTGGTAGCCTGCGCCAAGCATTTTGTTGGCTATGGCGCCGCCGAGGGAGGGCGCGACTACAACAGCTCGGAAATTCCTGAAGACACGCTGCGCGAAATCTACCTGCCGCCCTTCCATGCGGCGGTAGAGGCGGGCGTGGGCACGCTGATGTCGGCATTCGAAGACCTGAATGATGTGCCGGCTTCCGCCAACTATCACACGCTTACGGAAATCCTGCGCAAGGAGTGGCGCTTTGACGGTTTTGTGGTCAGCGACTACAACTCCGTGCACGAACTGGTGCCGCACGGGGTTGCCGCCGACGATGAGCAGGCCGGGCTGGAAGCGCTGACCGCCGGCGTGGAAATGGACATGGCCGATGGCGTCTACGACAAGCACCTGGCGCAACTGGTGCAGTCCCACAAGCTGCCCATGAGCACCCTGGACGAGGCGGTACGGCGCGTGCTGCGCATCAAGTTTCGCGCCGGGCTGTTCGATCGCCCGATTTTTACTGACGTGGAACGGGCGCGCCGCGAGATTCTCACTCCCGCAAACCGGGAGATGGCGCGCCACATGGCGGAAGAGTCTCTGGTCTTGCTGAGGAACGAAAATAACCTGCTTCCCTTGCCCAAGAGCGGGAAGAAGATCGCCGTGCTTGGGCCGCTGGCCGACGACCAGGCCAATCAGCTGGGCTCGTGGATAGGACGCGGCCGGGCGGAGGATGCGGTAACCCCCTTGCAGGCCATCACAGCCAAAATGGGGCAGCAGCCGGTGCTGCACGCCCGCGGGATTGACATGCTTTCGCTGGTGCGGGCGCAGGAGGTCTCGGGAGCAACAGGAGCGGCCCCGGCTCCCACCGGCGCAACCGGCGCTGCCGCTGCCGGGACCGAAACCGGTCCAGCGACCATCGAAAACGCGGTTCAGGTGGCGCAGCAGGCGGATGTGGTGGTCATGGTGTTAGGCGAGCCTGCCGGCTTGAGCGGCGAGGCCAGCTCGCGCGCCTTCCTTGATTTGCCCGGCAAGCAGGAGCAACTGCTGCAACAAGTGGTGGCTACCGGCAAGCCTGTGGTGCTGGTACTGGAAAGCGGGCGCCCGCTGGACATCCGCTGGGCCGCCGAGCACGTGCCGGCGATTATTCAGGCGTGGTATCCGGGGATAGAAGCGGGCAATGCCATTGCCGACGTGCTGTTCGGCGATGCCGCTCCCAGCGGACGCCTGCCCGTAAGCTGGCCGCGGAGCGTGGGACAGATTCCGGTCTACTACAACCATAAGAGCACGGGCCGGCCAACTGCACCCGACCGCTGGCACACCGGCTACCTGGACGAGAGCATGGAGCCGCTGTTTCCGTTCGGATACGGACTCAGCTACACCAGCTTCAGCTACAGCAACCTGCGTGTACTCTCGCCGCAAATCGCGGCCACGGGAACGTTGCAGGTAGAGGCTACAGTGCAGAACACGGGGCAGCGGGCGGGAACAGAGGTCGCGCAGCTCTATGTTCATGACCGCGTCGCGCCCAGTTCACCCCGGGTGCGCGAACTGAAGGGCTTCCAACGGGTAATGCTGCAGCCCGGCGAGAGCAAGACTGTGACCTTCACGGTGAATGCGCGCGACCTGGGCGCATTTGATCCCAACATGAAGTGGGTGGTGCCGCCGGGCACATTTGACGTGTGGGTGGCGCCGAATGCCGCCGCCGCAGGCGCGGTCGGCAGCTTCCAGGTGGTCGCCAAGTAGACCACGACCTTCCCGGAACAGGCCCCGAGAATACCTTGTCGTGGGCGACAGCGTGCCTGCGCCTTGGTAAACTGTAAGCACCGGTGCGCGCCCGTAGCTCAATTGGATAGAGCGCCAGCCTCCGGAGCTGTAGGTTGGGGGTTCGAGTCCCTCCGGGCGCGCCATTCCTCAGTTTTCGCCCTCTCGAAGATGAGATCGAATGGCTGTTTGTAAGCTGGATAAAGGCTTACGCCATCTGTGGCGCAGTTCGAAAGCACAATTCTGAGCAGCTTGCCCCGTTCCGCCGCATTCTGGTAGGTACAGAAAATAGGTCTGGTTCGCGAGTTCTAGAATGCGATTGGCTGTGAGCAGCCGGTCGGGGCTGGCGATCTGGAGGGCCTTGAGCGCGAGCTGGATCTCATCCGATTCTTCCTGCCATTGGGCATTCTTTTGCAACGGAGCGCAAGAGAAAGCGTGGGCCGAAGGAGAAGATCAGCAACGAAGTTCTATTCCACTAGCGCGACGGGTTGGTTTTCTGGCTGGAGCGCTTTTGGTCTTGGCTGGAGGACCGTCCTCTGGCGGCCAGCAGTAATGAGCAAGTAAGGGCAATCTTTGAAGCGGTTGCTGAGGTTGAGGCCAGAGTGGCAAAAGCGCCTGCTGGAGAACGTCGCTGCCCTGCATGAATTTCTTGGCAGCGAGCGCTTTGGGAAGACCCTGCCACAGGCTACCGCGCTGGACGCTCTCAATCTTCCCCTGAACAATGAAAAGCGCCATCGTGCAGCCAACCAGTTCCCCACTCGTCAGATTGCCAATGCAGTGGCGGGCGTCCCCGATCTCAGCTGGCGTAGGTCGCTCGACCGCTGTACCGCACACCCCTCAAGAGCCTATGTCCCGGTAAGTATGGACATTTATTACCGCGACAAATACAACATACCCATCTGCGAAGATCTGGACCTCACGGGAGCCTCATGCCCGGTACCGAAACCCTCTCAAAGGTCTTAGCACGCTCTAGCGATGACACGAATAGCCGCTTACAACGGAAATAACATTGTCTCAGTTAGAAAAATGCCAACCTGCTATTTATCTGCCTACGGCGATTGAGACGAGAATCTCATTAAATTTCTTGTAGCAGGGTCGCCCTTTGTTTTCAGCAAGTTACAACACCTGCTCTTACAAAGTGAAGATGAACCACGATCCCCGCAAGGGAAAGTAGCAAAGCCCGATTTTTCAGCAGGTAGTCCCTCGGTTAGCGCAATAACATGCTGGACTTCATGTATTTCCTCGGCTAGACTGCGCGCACTCTGCAAGGTCCGGATTGTTCCGGCGTTGCCGCAGGCAAGACCAGATGTCCACGCGAGATTCTGCGGTCGCATCGATTTTCGAAGGACTTCGCTCTAGCCGCTCGCAAGAGGTGTGGGCGGAATTCTTACGCCAGTACAGCCCCATTATCTTCGAGACCTGCCGCTATTCGAGCGCTGATGAAGATCAGGCGGCGGACTGTTTTCTGTTCGTTTGCGAACAGCTGAACAAAAATGGGTTTCGCCGGTTGCTGCGGTTTCGGCCGTCTGGCTCCGCGGCGTTTTCCACCTGGTTGCGTGTGGTGGTCCGGAACCTATGCCTGGATTGGCGCCGGAAGGAGTTTGGCCGGCCACGGCTGTTTCGTTCCATCGCGCAGCTTCCGCCACTTGAAGCCGAGGTTTACCGCTGCCATTTCGAGAAGGGCCTGTCACTGGAGGATACCCTTGTTTCGCTGCGGCCTGCTTTTCCCGCGCTGACCCTGGAGCGGCTTGCCGCCGCCGAAGGGCAGATCCAGGAATCGCTGAGTTCACGGCAGCATTGGCTCAGAAGCACGCAAAAACTGCAGCTGCAATCAATGTCACAGGAATCGAACATCGGGGTAATGGAAGCGCCAGCCAATGACCCGGCTGACCCACACCCCAATCAGGAACTGGCGCTGGCCTCTCGTGAACAGGAACATCAGCTCCGGATAGCCCTCCAGAAGCTGTCCAAGCCTGAACGGCTGCTCATCCGCCTGCGCTTTGAACAGAGCCTGACCCTGGAAGAGATCGCGCGGCTGACGGCGGTTGATGATGCACAGCGGATGCATCGCCAGATTGCCGCGATTCTTGAGAAACTGCGAAAAAACATGACCTGACCGGCGGAAAAACGCAGCTGGTGTCCGTGAAATAGGAGTGAGACAGAAAATGCCCCAGCCTCAGCTTTTTAGTCATGGATGAATACGAACAAATTCGGACCATCGGGTCAGGGTCAGGAAAAATTGCCCGGCGTAGATGGAATTGCCCATCCGACAAGGTCGTAGCCGCCTATTTAGAACAATGCCTAGGACCGAAAGAAAGGGCACGTC
>DATEGM010000215.1:0-6180 GCA_035280085.1 Terriglobales bacterium | reverse complement strand
AGCGTCGGCGTGGGCCAGTTCGGCTAGAGGATAGGTAGTGGCAAGCGCGACCGCGGTCATGCCGGCGGCGTGCGCGGACTCGATTCCTGCCGGCGCATCTTCAAAAACCAGGCACTCCGGTGGAGAAAGGCCCAGCAACTCCGCCCCTTTCAGGTAGGGTTCGGGATGGGGCTTGCCCTGGCTGACTTCGTCGGCGGTGACGAAAGCAGCAGGTTGCGGCAGACCATTGTTGGCTAGCCGCCGCGTGGCCAGGTAACGCGTGCCCGAGGTCACCACCGCCCAGCGCTCAGCGGGAAGCGCAGAAAGCAGTTCCAGCGCGCCCTTCACGCGCTCCAGCGCGCTGCTGTCATCGGCCTCGATGGCTTCAATCCGCAACGTCTCCGCCTCGGCATCCAGATGCGGGGCCAGCAGGCGAACAGTTTCGAGGGTGCGGCGCCCGTGAGCCACCCGCACCGCTTCTTCGGGAGAGACATTGTGTTGCGCAGCCCACTGCTTCCAGAAGCGGGCCACCGAACGAGTGGAATCCACCAGAACGCCGTCGAGGTCAAACAGGATGGCGGCGCAATGAAATTTCCGCTGGGAGGGCACGCTCATGAGGAAGGCGCCGAGGCCAAAGCCAGACGCTCGCGCACGCCCAGGTGCTTCTGACGGAAATGAGCGTTGGCGCGTTCGCCCCAGGCGCGCACGAAGTAGTAGTTCAGGCCGCCGCCGATGAAAGAGCTGGCAATTGGGATTAGGCGGCCGGACCACTTCTCCACCACTTCCCCGCTGGCCTGCACTGCGATGCGGCGGATGACGCGCGGCACCAGGCGGCTGACCACTTCTTTTTCCAGGAACTCGCGGCTCAGGTCCACCCCGGCGGCGCTGGCGGTGGCCAGCCAGAGCTCCGCCGTTTCCTCATCGGTGTTGAATTCAAATCCGTAAATCAGGCTCAGCTTCTGGATAGTGCGCAGGGTGATGGCGGCCAGGATACTCAAGTCAGGCAGAACGGTGAGGACGCCGCCCAAGCCCAGGCCCGCTCCCTCGACGGCCGCGATCTTCATGGCGCCATGAACGGTCTGCGCGGCGACGCTGTCCAAGTGCGCGATGTCGAGCGAATAAACGCCGCGATAGGTGGAAATGGGCAGGCCGTAGGCGGCCTGCAATTGCAGCAGAAAGCGCGCGGGATCCACCTTCACCGTTTCGTAGGCTTGGGTGAAACCGCCGCGCAGGGCCGCTTCCACGCGCCGCATCAACCAGGAATTCTTGCCAGCACCCGACATCTGTTACCACCTTACCGCATAGTCGCAAGGCGGGCAAAGCACCTCCGGGGGTGGCCAATGGCCGAGATTTGCTAGCATACGGACGCAATCAGACAGGGGCTAAAGCCCAGTGTAGATGGCTGGCTTTAGTCCCACGGCTAAAGCCGTGGGCTTCCACAGCGGGCCGTAAGTCTCATAGCTGAAGCGCGGGCTTCCACAGCGGGCCGCAAGTCTCATAGCTGAAGCGCGGGCTTCCACAGCGGGGCCGTAAGTTTCATATGAAGCGCGGGCTTCTACAGCGGGGCCCTAAGTCTCATAGCTGAAGCGCGGCCTTCCGCAGCGGGGCCGTAAGCTTCAGGGCTGAAGTACCAGTCTCCGCGGCCGAAGGGGTGACTTGAGCGGGCTGAACAGGATGGGATTGATGCGTCGAATTCCCAAACGGCACATGCGCGCCTTCATGAACGTGTGGCCACCCTTTCTGGGAGCCGGAATTCGGGTCACGCGCCTGCAGCCCGACTGGCGCGCCATTGATGTGGAGATGAAGCTGCGCTTCTGGAATGCCAATTTTGTCGGCACTCATTACGGCGGCTCTCTTTATTCGATGGCCGACCCGTTTTACATGCTGATGCTGATCGAGAACCTCGGCCGCGACTACATCGTGTGGGACAAATCGGCGAGCATTCGCTTCCGCAAGCCAGGCAAAGGCAAAATGCTGGCCAGCTTCCGGCTAAGCCAAGAGCAGATCGAATCCATCCGGCAGCAGCTGCAGACGCAGGAGAAGGTGGAGCCAAGCTTCGTGGTGCAGATAAAGGATGAGAGCGGCGAAGTGGTGGCCGAAGTGCAGAAGCTGCTGCACGTGCGCAAAAAGGCAAGCACCCGCTAACCAACAGGCACCCAGCACTGCCCGGCGGCAGGCGTTGTGCTAGCATCCAAGTATTCCAACATGCCATCCGGCAAGCTACAGATTGTGCCCCTGGGGGGCCTGGGCGAGTTCGGCATGAACTGCATGGCCGTGCGCTGGGGCGATGAAATCATCGTCATTGACGCCGGCCTCATGTTCCCTGAAGCCGAGCTGCTGGGCGTGGACATTGTCGTCCCCGACATCACTTACCTGATCGAGAACCGCGAGAAGGTGCGCGCGATTGTGCTCACCCACGGCCACGAAGACCACATCGGCGGCCTGCCGTGGATTCTTTCGGAGATCAATCTTCCGGTGTACGGCACCGAGTTCACTCTGGCCTACGTGGAAGACAAGCTGGAGGAGCACGGGCTGCTGGACGACGCCGACCTGCGTGAAATCCGTCCTGGCGAGCGCTTCACCATCGGGCCATTTACGATTAATCCCATTCAGGTGACGCACAGCCTGGTGGATTGCGTTTCCCTGGCCATTCACACGCCGCTGGGCGTCGTTATCCACACCGGCGACTTCAAGGTGGACCCCACCCCCACCGACAACCGCCTGTTCGACCTGCATGCCTTCGCCGAATACGGCAAAGAGGGCGTGCTGGCGCTGTTTCAGGACTCCACCAATATTGAGCGGCCGGGCTACACGCCCAGCGAGCGCGCGGTGCGGCGAAAGTTCGACGAAGTGTTTGCCTGGGCGGAGCGGCGCCTGTTCATCTCCTGCTTCTCTTCCTCCATTCACCGCATCAAGCTGGCTTTCGAGCTGGCGTTCGAATACAACCGCAAAGTGGCGCTGGTGGGGCGCTCCATGGCCGATTCGGCGGAGATCGCCTCCGACCTGGGCTACATAGAGGTGCCTGACGGGCTGCTGATCCATCCCGGCGAAATTAAGAATTTTCCGCCGCAGAAAGTGTGTGTGCTTATCAGCGGCACGCAGGGCGAGCCCATGTCGGCGCTGTCGCGCGCGGCGGTAGACAACCACAAGCACGCGAAAATAGAGGTTGGCGACACGGTGGTGCTTTCTTCGCGCATCATTCCCGGCAACGAGAAAGCCATCTACCGCATGATTGACCACCTCTTCCGCCGCGAGGCCCACGTGATTTACGAGGATGGCTCGCACCCGCCGGTACACGTGAGCGGTCACGCCAGCCAGGAAGAACTGAAGCTGATTATCAACCTGGTGAAGCCGCGCTACTTCATTCCTATCCACGGCGAATTCCGCCAGCTCAAGCGGCACGCCGAACTGGCCGCCTCCATGAAGGGCGCGGTGGGCAAAGTGCTGGCGATCGAGAGCGGCGACATCCTGGAGTTCGACGAAATGGGGGCGCGCAAGACCGGCCGCGTGCCTGTCGGCCGCGTGTGCATTGACTCGGGCTCGCGGACCGACGTAGTGGAAGATCTGGTGATTCGTGACCGCCGCCACCTGAGCGAAGATGGCATTGTGCTGCCCATCATCGCCATCAACAAGCTCACCGGACGAGTGGAGACCGCGCCCGAGATTGTGATGCGCGGCTTCGCCGCCGGCGAAGATGGCTTTCTGCCCGATGCGCGGCAAATTGTCCTGCAGACGCTGGAGGCTTCCAGCGACGAGGAAAAAGCTGACTACGGCGTTATCAAAGAAAAAATCCGCCAGGATTTGAAGCGGTTTATTGTCAAACGCTCGGCGCGGCGACCGCTGATCATGCCCGTGATTCTGGAGATCTAACCAAGGCGTTTCGCCCCTAAAGGGGCTCACCCATTTTTGCATCGCCTTTCCCAGGGCTTCCGCCCTGGGCTAAAAGCTGTTTCGGCCGCTGAGCGGCCTGGGTTTGATCAGCCAGCAGTCGTCTTCAAGACGGTCGAAAAAGCAGGTCCTTCGCTGCGCTCAGGATGACAATCACAAAAGGACAACCAACTACCACCTACTAACTACCAACTACCCAAAGGACTAGGACCCACGTTACACACTAACCTTCCAGGACCCGCTAAACTAGACTTACGTTCCGGAGAACACTGCCATCGTCACTCTCGAGGAAATCAAGCAAGCCCAGCACCGCCTGCAGGATGTGGCGGTGCGCACGCATCTGGTGCAATCGCAGATTCCGCAGCAGCACGACCCTAAGGACCAGCGCGAGCTGTATTTGAAACCGGAAAACCTTCAGCCCGTCGGGTCGTTCAAGCTGCGCGGAGCCTACAACAAAATTGCGTCACTTTCCGAGGAAGAACGGCGGCGCGGCGTAGTCGCCTACTCCAGCGGCAATCACGCGCAGGGCGTCGCCTATGCAGCCCGCGCTTTGGGCGTGCGAGCTGTTATTGTGATGCCGCGCACTGCCCCGGCTCTCAAGCGTGAGAGCACCGCCGCCATGGGTGCGGAAGTAGTGCTGGTGGGGCCGGGCAGCGAAGAGCGCCGCGCCCGTGCCGAACAACTCGCGGCGGAGCACGGCTACGTGGTCGTGCCACCTTATAACGATGAAAGCATCATCGCCGGGCAAGGCACCATCGGCCTGGAAATTTTGGAAGATTTGCCGGAAGTGGAGACCATTCTGGCGCCGGTCGGCGGCGGCGGGCTGGTGAGCGGCATAGCTGCCGCAGTGAAGCAGGCGGGCAGCCATTGCCAGGTTATCGGCGTGGAACCGGAACTGGCGGCCGACGCGCTGGCCAGCATGCGCACGGGGCAGGTGGTTTATTGGGGAGCTGAGCAGACCACGCGCACCATTGCCGATGGTTTACGCACCCAGAGCGTGGGCGAAATCTCCTTCACTCACATTCGCAAATACGTGGACAAAATCGTGACCGTCAGCGACGACGAAATTCGCCAGGCCATGCGCCTGCTGGCTCCCAATCCCAAGCTGATAGCGGAACCCAGCGGCGCTGTTACCGTGGCTGCATTTCTTTTCCGGCGCCGCGAGCTGCCGCAAACGCGAATTAATGTGGCGGTGATCAGCGGCGGCAACGTCGAGCCCAAGATGCTGGCGGATATTATGGATGGGCAGGAGTCAGTAGTCAGGAGTCGGTAGTCGGGTGTCGGTAGTCGGGAGTCGGTAGTCAGGAATCGGGAGCCGGCAGTTGAGTTCCCACCATAACTTCTGTGGGCACAGCAGCTAATACTTAGTGCCGGGGCAACGCGGCGCGCGCCTCGCCGGCAGCTGCGGCGGGTTCCGGCTCCATCTGCCAGCCGCCATGGGTGATGTTGGTGTAGAGAAGAGCGGCGGCAACAGCGGCTACGGCCATCATCACACCCCCGAGCCAGCGCGGTCCCAAGGTCAGCCAGCCGATACCGAACAGAGCGCCATAAACCATCACGCAACCCAGAATCCAGGAACCGAGATTTCGGCCCAGGTCACGCGTGGCGGCAACCTCGGGAGTCTTTAACGCCACCGGCTTCCAGCCGCGCACATCAGGACGGGCCTTGCGGTAGAACCGCAATAAAACTTCTTCTGACTCCGGCTTGGTCAGGAACGTAACCACAATCCAAACCACCGTCGTGGCGGCGGTGGTAGTGATGGCGGTTTTGGCGAACAGTACCGGACCCTGGCCACCAAAAGGCGCTGCCCAGCGCAGGGCGATGGTCACGGCCAGGGCGGTCGCCATGGCGGAGATTTCACTCCAGGCGTTAATGCGCCACCAATACCAGCGCAGCAGGTATACACCTCCGGTGCCGGCGCCGATCTCCAGGACTACTTCCCAACCTGACTTGATGGAAGTAAGCTGCGCGGCCACGTAGCCGGAGCAAATCACCAGCAGAACCGTGACCAGGCGGGAAATATTCACATAGTGATTTTCCGAGCCGTTTCGCTTTATGAAACGGCGGTAAAAGTCCGCCACCAGGTAGGAAGCGCCCCAATTGAGCTGGGTGGCGATGGTAGACATGAACGCCGCCATGAAGCCGGCGATCACCACGCCCTTCAATGCGTGGGGCATCTGATTGTTGACAATCAGCATGTAGCCGGTTTCGGGATGCTCCAGGTGGGGATAGAGGACGATGGCGGCAAGGGCGGCGATGATCCACGGCCACGGCCGAATGGCGTAGTGCGCGATGTTGAACCACAAAACCGAA